>VBOC01000234.1:0-5293 GCA_005877655.1 Ignavibacteria bacterium | reverse complement strand
TGTCTGACTCTTGCGCTGGTCGTTTCAATCTTCCTCAGACCCGAGTAGAACCAGGCATCCCGGCACAAGTGATGCGCCTGCACATGATCGGGGTGCCGCTCGGCGAAGTGCGGTATGAGGAGAACTCTGGGCCTGTATTTTCGTAAGATCTGAATAAGCTTCATCCGGTTGGGCACGTTGACCTCAATGTTGCCGTCGGGGAGAGAGAGATTTTCGCGCAAGCAACCGAGGATCTCCGCCGCAGCCTGGGCTTCCTTCACCCGGATGCTGCTGTTTCCGCGTGTGCCGAGCTCCCCTTCGGTCAGGTCGAGAATGCCGACCTTTCGCCCTCGCTTGACCGATTTTGCGAGCGTCCCGCCGCAGCAAAGCTCGACATCGTCGGGGTGAGCACCTATGGCTAGAATATCCAGTTCCGGCATAAAATTCCCGTGAATATAGATAAACATGTCAAGAAAGGCAACCATTTGATTCACGCGCCTGATTTGAATATATTGCCCGCGAATGCCGAGTATGATTGAAGACCGCACGACACTCACGGTCAGCGAGCTGACGCGCCGGATCAAGAGTTCGCTGGAGCACGAATTTCCCGCGATTGCAGTGGAGGGGGAAATATCCAACTTCAAGCAGCATTCCTCGGGCCATCTTTATTTTACGATCAAGGACGAACATGCGCAGGTGCAGGCGGTTCTGTGGCGAAGCAGGACGTCGGCCTTGCTCTTTACGCCGCAGGATGGAATGAAGGTTATCGCGCGCGGAAGAATCACCGTTTACGAAGTGCGCGGGGTGTACCAGATCGATGTCGTCGAGCTGCGTCCCCTCGGGACCGGGGAGCTCCAGCTTGCGTTTGAACGATTGAAGCAAAAACTCGCCGCTGCCGGGTATTTCGATTCCAAACGGAAAAAGCCGATTCCACGCTACCCTGGCCGGATTGGTATTGTCACCTCCCCCTCAGGCGCCGCTATCCGGGATATCGTCAGCATTATTTCAAGGCGATGGCCGCTGGCTGAACTGGTGCTCCGTCCCGTGAGCGTTCAAGGGCCGGGGGCCGCAGGCGAAATTGCCGAGGGTATCAGGGATCTGAACGACTGGGGAGGCGCCGACGTTCTTATCGTGGGCAGGGGAGGGGGATCATTGGAGGATCTCTGGGCCTTTAACGAGGAAATTGTGGCCCAGGCGATTTACGAGTCGGCGATTCCGGTGATTAGTGCCGTGGGACATGAAATTGACTTTACCATCGCAGATTTCGTTGCCGACCTCCGGGCCCCGACGCCCTCTGCCGCCGCAGAATTGGTGGTCCCCTCAAGGGCCGAAACGGTTGAAATTGTGCGCAATTTTTGCTATACTATGCAACAAAATGCCGAAGAACGGGTTCGAACTGAGCGCGAACGGATCCTGGGAATTGTGGGCAGCTATGCATTTAACCGCCCTCTCGATCTTCTGCGCCAGTATTCTCAGCAGCTGGACGAATTACGCCGAGCCCTTGTCCGGGCTGTTGGGAGCCGTTCTGCCCTCCTGCGGGAACAATGCTCCGCGCTAAGCAAGCGTATTGCGTCCGTGAACCCCTCCCTGATCCTCCGCAGAGGATATGTCATTGTGCGCCGAAACGGAGAGGTCATCGACCGTGCCAAAAGACTCCGGGAATCGGAAACCGTTCACCTCAATTACTACGATGGTAACGTCAGCGCGCGAGTGCTCGATAAGCAGCTGAGAGAGCAATGACGAAAACGACTGCTGCAAATAAGGAAGTAGGCTTTGAGCATTCACTCAAACGACTTCAGCAAATCGTTGAAACATTGGAAGAAGGGTCAGTGAGCCTCGAGGATGTTATGAAGATCTACGAGGAGGGAGTGGAGCTCTCGAAGCAGTGTCTGACACAGCTCCAACAGGTCGAGTTGCGCTTGAAAAAATTAAGCAAGGAGATGAACGGCCGTTTTCAGCTATCCGATGAGGCATTAGAGGAGTAAATAGGGTGACGGAAAATTCCTATAAATATCTCTCTCACATCGATTCTCCCGCGGATCTGAGAAAACTGTCCCTCCCCGAACTCAAGGCCGCGTGTGGGGAGATCCGGGAATTTTTAATCGACACGATCTCCAAAGTCGGGGGGCACCTCGGCGCGGGGCTGGGAGCCGTTGAGCTCGCCGCGGCGCTGCACTATGTGTTTCAGACGCCCGAAGATAAGCTGGTTTGGGATGTCGGTCATCAGGCCTATCCCCACAAGATCATCACCGGCCGCAAAGAAGCATTTCACACGATCCGGCAGCTTGACGGGATCAGCGGGTTCCTGCGCAGGTCAGAGAGCATCTACGATACGTTTGGAGCGGGGCACGCCAGCACGGCGATGTCTGCGGCGACGGCGCGATGACAGGGGGCATGGCGTATGAAGCAATGAATAACGCCGGGCTGCAGAAACGGAATATCATCGTGATTCTCAACGATAACAATATGTCGATCGCGCCGAATGTATGGGCGCTGTCCAACTATTTTACCGAACTGATTGCGAACCCTTCCTACAACAGGTTCAAGGCGAATGTCTGGGACCTCACCGGCAAACTGGAAGGGCTTGGCGACCGGATCCGAAAAATCGCGTCGCGGGTCGAGGAGGGGATCAAGGTTATCATTACTCCCGGAATGTTATTCGAGGCCCTGGGATTTCGATACTTCGGGCCGATCAACGGGCATAACATCGTACAGCTCGTAAACATACTCCAGGATATCAAGGACCTGCCCGGCCCTATCCTTGTCCATGCGATAACGCGAAAAGGGAAGGGCTATAAGCCGGCCGAGAACGACCTGCAAGCCCTCCACGGCGTAACACCCTTCGATAAAGTGACAGGCATCTCGCCGAAGAAAGCAGAAACCGTTCCGACGTACACGAAATTTTTTGGCAGCGCAGTGGTGGAGCTTGCAAAAGAGAATCCGAAAATCGTCGGCATCACGGCCGCGATGCCCGACGGAACAGGGCTCGATCAGCTTCAGAAAACCTATCCCGATCGATTTTTCGATGTCGGGATCGCCGAGCAGCATGCGGTCACGTTTGCCGCCGGGCTTGCGACGCAGGGGTATATTCCGATCGCGGCCATCTATTCAACGTTCCTCCAGCGGGCGTATGACCAGATTATTCACGATGTCGCGCTGCAACATTTGCATGTTGTGTTCTGTCTCGACAGGGCCGGCCTTGTGGGATCCGACGGACCCACCCATCACGGGGTTCTCGTCCTCGCGTACCTGCGCTGCATCCAGGGGATGGTGATCATGGCGCCGAAGGACGAAGGCGAGCTCCGCGACATGTTGTATACGGCGGTTCGGCACGAGGGGGGCCCGATCGCTCTCAGGTACCCGCGAGGAAACGGAATCGGCATTACGCTGAAGCCGCGATTCGCGTTGATCGAGATCGGAAGAGGTGAAATCGTACGCGCGGGTAGGGACGTCGCCATCCTCTCGATAGGAAATCTCGTTTACCCTTCGCTGAAAGCCGCAGAGCTACTGTCAAACGATGGCATAAGCGCCGAAGTCGTGAACATGCGGTTTGTCAAGCCCATCGACGCCAAGTTGCTGGAAGATGTCTGCCGCCGATTTTCCTACATCCTGACCGTTGAGGACCACGTCGTCCAGGGCGGATTTGGGAGCGCGGTCCTGGAGACGATCGTCTCAAAGAGTCTGCCACACGACCACGTCATGATCCACGGCGTACCCGGAGAATTCATCGAGCAAGGCACTCCTTCCGAGCTCCATGCCATGCTGAAACTCGATGCGCCGGGAATTGCGAGCGTTGTGAAAGATTTCTTCCGGACATCGCCGCGGAAAACCTCGATCGAGACGACGGCGTAGGGCCAGACAATCGATGGAAAAGCTTCGTCTCGGAATCGTCGGCCTGGGTAGGATGCGGAAATCGTCGCCGTGTGCGACAGGGACAAGTCGCGGGCAAAAATGATCGCGGAACGCTTCGGCTTCACGCGCTATTACAGCGACTACCAGCAAATGCTCGCCAAGGAAGATCTTGCGGCAATCGACGTCTGCACAACCACCGACGCCCATTTGCCCATCACGCTGGCCGCCCTTGCGGCAGGAAAGGACGTTTTCGTTGAGAAGCCGATCGCCCGCCGCTACGACGAGGCAGTTCAGATGGCGGAGGCTGCAAAACAGGCCAAGAGGAAGCTGATGGTCGGGATGAACAACCGGTTCCGTCCCGATACGATGATCCTGAAGAGCTTTGTCGAAAAGGGCGAGCTCGGGAAAATATTCTACGCGAAGGCGGGGTGGCTCAGAAAGCTTTCCACGACCAATCCGTGGATCACCCAGAAAGACAAATCGGGGGGTGGAGTGTTCCTCGATCTCGGGATCGTGATGCTCGATCTCGTTCTCTGGATGCTCGGGTTCCCGCCGGTGGAACGGGTGACCGCGAAGATGTATATGCAGAAAACGAAGAGCGTGGAGGATTCCAGCATCGCCTTTATCGAGATGAAATACGGCGCATCGATCACCCTGGAGGTGAGCTGGTCGTTTCAGGCGCTGGAAGACTATTTCTACTGCGATTTTTTCGGTTCCGACGGGAGCGCGAAAATCAACCCCTTGCGGATTCATAAACAATTGCACGGCAACCTGGTCAACGTGACGCCCGCAAAGATCGAGTCGCCCGCCAACCTGTACAAGAAGAGTTACGAAAACGAACTGAAGCATTTTGTCGGAGCGGCGAGAGGCCTCCACCAGATCATCTCGACGGGGGAGGAGGCAGTCCAGCGCATGAAGGCCGTAGAGGCGATCTATCAGTCCGCCCAGAAAGGCAAAGAAATAGTCCTCAAGTAGTCGGGGGAAGCCGTCAGATGCGCAGTCGCCCTACCATCGCCCTCCTGACGGATTTTGGATTGTCCGATCCTTATGTCGGCTCGATGAAGGGAGTCATCAGCGCCATCGCTCCCGGAACCCCGATCCTCGACCTTTCTCATGAAGTCCTTCCGCAGAACATCACGCAGGCGGGATACCTCTTATGGAGTTGTTACAAGTATTTTCCGGCGGGAACGATCTTTGTCTGCGTCGTGGACCCGGGAGTGGGATCAGGGAGGAGGGTCTTGTGCGTGGATGGCGCAGGCTATCGATTTCTGGGCCCGGACAACGGTTTGCTGCAACTTGTCCTGGACTCACTCGACGGTTATTCCATCGTCATCGTAGAGAACAGACGTTATTTTCGGAACGAAATCAGCCCGACCTTTCACGGAAGGGACATCTTTGCGCCGGTCGCCGCACACCTGTCACGGGGTGTGAGATCCGCGAGTCTCGGCAGACGAACGACATC
>VBOC01000233.1 GCA_005877655.1 Ignavibacteria bacterium | reverse complement strand
TTGAACTGGAACTCCCCCGTAGCGTCGACGTCGCTCCGGCTCTGGGTCCAGACGAAATACGCGGTCGAACCCGGAAGATACTCCCACCTCAGGACGGCATTTCCCCGGAGCGATTTTAGATTAAAATCCGGATTGGAAAAGCTGAACGCCGAAGCTCCGGCCGGTGTAACGGAATATGAATTCGTGCTGTCCGCGAAGGTTATAGTCGAACCGTTCTCGCCGTATCTGTTAAAGTCGTAGGTGTGCGGCCTGGCCAGTTCCTTGATGTTCCGGAACGCAGCCGCCGAGATGAGGGGCTGGACATAGAGCTGCAAACTGAGTTTCGGGGTGAAGGTCCAGTTCAGCCGTAGGCCCGCCGAAAGCGTGCTCTGGTTCATCTCACCGAAGACATACCGGTTTCCGAACGTGAGGCTCGCCGCGGGATCCTGAAACGTCCCGACGTACTGCGAGTTTTCGAAGTCGTGCTCGAACTGAGGGTTGAACGTGAACGAGACATTCGTGGAAGGCCTCCATTCCACGCCGGGCGTGACATACCAGTCTCTCGTCCAGTCACCCTGGTAGGTGAAGTATTCAAAATTGAAGACGACGCTCTTTGTGCGGTCGGTCGCCGGATAGAAGTCGACCTGGTACGCCGGGGGTGAAATAGTAGCCGGTCCGCCCCTGGTTCTCCGGATGCTGACCGTCTGCGGGTTGTAGGCGAGGTTCCAATTGATGGAGTAAAAATTGGGGAATTCGATGTAGCCGAAGTGGAAAAGACCATCCCAGATGACATCCCCTCCGAAATCGTAATTGCGAAAAGCGGCCCCGCCGAGCTCGATGTATCGGTAAAATGAACGGGGTTCCGTCCAGCGGTAGCTCATCACGAGATGGCCGTTGATGACATCCGCCCGCGACATGAATCCGAGATCGTTCGGCTCAAACTGCGGACTCAGAATGCCGATCGAACTATTGAGATAAAAATTGCCTTTTTGCTTGTTCAGCTTGAGGCGCGCGCCAAAACCCGTCATGGAAGCGGCATTGCTGTCGACCGATAGGTAGCCCGCGTCGGGGCGCTGGAAGTAGTGCTGCGGATTCCGCTGGAGGGCGATCATGCGCGCCGGGCTGCCGCTGACGCGGGAAATGGAAGTCCATCCGGCCAGCACCCATGTTTTATCCTGATCGAGCGTCGTCCAGCCGTCGAGGCCGGTGACGAGCCCATCCCTGTTCATCTCATCCCTGAGACGATCGTCCTGGAATCCCCGGAAGGTAAATGTGGCAATTGTGCCGAGCGCGTCGCGTCCGTCACGGAACGCTTTTTGCGCCCGCGCGACTCCGTAATAGGTCAGCGGCTCAACCTCCGCCCGGGATCGCACGCCGCCCGTTTGCAGGTCCGCGTATTCACGGGCGGTTACCGCCTGGATTGCGCCGATGTTCCAGTTGTCGCCCACCTTCCCCGTGATTTTGGCGGCTCCCAGGATGTCGGTGCCTGCGGGGACGTCGTAGTAGTCTGCGCTGGGCAGACTCCCATGAGGCGCTCTCCCGATGCGCCTGCTATAAAGAAACGTCACGCCCGGCGAAGTGAAGCCCCAATTATTATTCGTTCCCCCTCCGCCGAAACCGAAAATCGTAGACCCTTCGATGAAAAACGGCCGTTTCTCCTGGAAGAAAGTCTCCACATCGCTGAGGTTTACCACGGCGGGGTCGACTTCGACCTGACCGAAGTCGGGAAAGACAGTCCCGTCGACGGTGAGGTTGCTTCCGATGCCGAGCTTGAAGTCTCCTCCGAACCGGGGGGTATATCTCGATCCCGTGTTGAACGGATCGTTGGATTGATGACGCGCGTACTCGGCGCGCGTCGTGAGGTAGGGGAGTATTTCAGCCTGGCGGGCGGCGCTGATATTGTTGATTCCCATAAGGTCGACGAATCGGGAGACGAAGCCGCTGCCATTTTTTGGCGTGAAGACAATGTAATCATGTTCGTTGTGACGGGCGATGTCCCGCCGGAAATTTATTCCCCATACGTATTGATCCTTTTGCTGAAAGCGTAGCTGCGAAAACGGAATCCGCATTTCGGCCGTCCAGCCCTGGCTGTCGCGCTGCACCTTTCCTTCCCAGACTCCGTCCCATGAGTCATCGTTTCCTTCGTCATTGAGGAGGATGCCGACATAGAGCGTGCCTGCGGCGTCGAGACCGAAATAAAAGCCGCTCTGGCGATCGTGGTAGGGATCGACGTAGCACATAAACATGTCGGAATTCCACTGTCCGTCGCGCCGGCTGAGCCGCACGACCATCGAGTCGGCCGCGGCGTCGAAGCACCGGGCGCCGATGTACAGCGCCGCGTCGTCGTAGGCGACATGGACGATCGTCCGTTGCGAGGGGACTCCTCCTTCGAAGGGCTCTCTCATGGTAAAGGATGAGAAGCCGTCGTCGTTTTTCCAGACACCTTCGGAGAGTATTCCGTCGATGACGATCGGTTCGGCGGCGCGCATTGCATGGACGGCGAGGCCTGCTGTTGAAACCGAATCCGGCTCTTCGGCCCGGAGGACGTTGACTGACAGGAACAAGAGCGAAAGAAGGAGAATTCTCATAGTGAGCTCCGGGACCACCCTTGGGATGGATCGATTCTGAGTGAGTGCCGGCGTGGATCGTTTGACCCGTTTTCGCCGGCTGTTTACTATTATACTGCATTAGACGGGGAGGGTTACAGAAAGGTTGACAGAAAACTTGCGTCTCATGCGCATATTCAGCAAGTTAGGGGGCCGTTCGCGTTTCGGCAGGAGATCCCCCCGGGGGTGATGCAGGTCAATACGCGTTTCCATCGTTGTTTCTAAATTGTAGAACCAGGTTAGTTCAACCTCCAAGGCGGCCAGAATCCCCCATTTTTTCCGGGCTCTACTGGCGTTTTATCAATCTTACACTCATCATGATCCGATTGAAGGGATACTGCGTCCTTTTTGTGACTCTTCTGCTATTTGTCAATTGCGTCCCCGCATTCGGTCAACCTAATCTTACAATCTCATCGAGCGCCGGGCCAAATGGCTCCATCTCCCCATCGGGCGCAGTGTCAGTACCCCAGGGTTCAAACGCATCGTTCTCAATAACACCTGATTCCGGCTTTGTGGTAGGCGCACTCTTTGTCGACAACATCGCGCAGGATTCAACGACCGGCTATACCTTCATCAACGTCCAGGCCAATCACACAATCAGGTCTTACTTTGCGCGAGGAGGCGCGGGATTGCATCTGCGCGATGCCTTCCATGACACGGCGACCGCAGACATCAGCGGAAGACTTAAGTGGGTCGCACTCACGAATCAGAGCTCTCCGTCTGCGACGATTCGATTGAACGGAGATTCGACAATCTCTCCCTCCAATCCGTTGGGCCCGGGGAGTTTTGGTGGAGTTGCATGGGACTCACTCATGACGGATACCACGGAGCTCGGAGTGGTTGTCAAGCAGAAATCGGGGAATGGATTTAATTCTACATTCTTCATTTATGCGCGCATGACAACGAAGGACCTGGCGTCGGGGAATGGCTATCGTCTTAAATACTTTGATGATTCGAGCGGCACCGACCGGGTGCTGATTCAACGCATCACCGGCGAGTCGAGCAGTCTCGACCTCGTAACAATGTTCCGCGAGATCGCCGTCGGCGATACGCTGGTGTTGAAGGTGGAAGCAGACAAGACCATGAAGGCCCTTGTGTATGGCGTCAACGGAATACGGGATTCCGTTTCGGTGGTCGATAACACCTACGATGCTTCCTCATGGTACTGCTGGCTCGACGGGTGTGTGTTTAACCCGCCGGTCAAGATGGGCGATTTCATGATCGGCAGAATACCCCAGCCGATAGCGCCCGTCTTTATCGCGACCCCGGCAAGCCTCTCCTTTGGAACAATCTCGGCGGGCAGTTCAAAGATCGACAGCGTTGTGATAGCGAACCCCGGCATTCTGCCGCTGGAAATCTCATCGGCGGCCACCGATAACGCTCAGTTCAGCATCACGCCGCCGAGCGCCTCCGTTGGACCATCGGCGAGCCGGACATTTGTCATTACGTTCAGCCCGACGACGAACGGACCGCAAGCGGGCAATGCAATCTTCACTCATAATGCAGCGGGGTCGCCGGCGAATGTTCCCCTGAGCGGCAGCGGCACGGGCGCCGCGATTCCTAAAGTTACTTCATTCGCGCCAACATCCGGTCCCATCGGCACCACGGTGACAATCACCGGAACGAACTTTGATCCTACCCCCTCGGACAATACGGTTTATTTCGGGGCAGTGAAGGGAGCGATTTCAGCCGCAACTTCGACCTCCCTCACGGTGAAGGTACCTGTCGGCGCTACCTACGCTCCTCTATTTGTCGAAACACACGGCCTGTCCGCAGTTGCGGCCAAACCCTTTGCAGTCACCTTCCTCAGCAATCATCTCATCGACAATACATCCTTCACGGCGAACACGGACTATGCGGCGGGACTGAATCCGCATTTCATAACCACTCTCGATATCGACGGGGATGGAAAGCCGGACATTTGCCTGATCAATGGGGTGAGCAATACGCTATCGATCTATCGAAATATTGACACGACTGATGCCTTCACTCCTTCCTCGTTCGCTCCCAGCGTAGATTTTTCGACCGCCGATGGAGCATACCCGGCATTTTATACCATTCATTTTGCGGCCGGGGACCTCGACGGGGACGGAAAGCCCGACATCGTGGCAGCGCTTTTTAATGGAAACATGATTTCGATATTTAGAAATACAAGCACCCCCGGCAACATTTCCTTCGCCGCGAGAATCGACGTACCCTCCGGGCTGAGTCCAAACGGGGTAGCTCTGGCAGACCTGGACGGAGATGGGAAACTGGATGTTTGTGTGGCGAACGATTACGGCTCGGATGTCTCCGTCTTCAAAAACACAAGCATCGTCGGAAGAATTACCCTGGCGCCAAGAGTGAATTTTGCTGCTCGCAATTCCCCATCCTACGTGGCGGTTGCGGATATTGACGGTGATGCAAAGCCTGATCTTGTAGTCACCGCACTCGATGGTGGAGTCTCTGTTTATCGGAATATCACGACCCTCGGCAGCATTACCGCCTCTTCTTTTGCACCCAAGGTTGATTTTATTGCGGGAAGTAATCCAGTCTCGGTTGTGACCGCAGATATCGATGGCGACGGGAAACCAGATCTCTCGGTCGCCAATGAGGGTTCGGGGACTCTTTCGGTGTTTCGAAACAGCAGCACTGTCGGGAGTATCAGTATGGATCCGAAGGCTGATTTCGCGCTCGATGCCTTCCCGATCATCGTGGCGGCCGGAGATATTGACGGCGATGGAAAACCCGACCTCGCGGTCATCAATCAGAATAGCAATACGGTTTCGGTGCTGAAGAACACCAGCACGTCGGGGAGCATCACAACAAGTTCATTCGCAACGAAGGTCGATTTTTTGACAGGGGCTCAACCGCGTGCTGTTGCAATTGGAGACCTTAACGGGGACGGGAGACCCGATCTCGAAGTCGCCAACGAAAATGGTTCAAACATTTCGATCTTCGAAAACAAGGTCTCGGCGACTGCGCTCTTCTCGGTGGCACCGGATAGCATCCGGTTCGGGAATGTGCTGGCGGGCGGGAGCAAGCGGGATAGCGTGACAGTCACCAATACGGGTGTCTCGACCTTGAGCATAACATCGGTCACGTCCGACAGCGCACAGTTTTCTGTAACACCCGGGTCGGCCTCGATCGCCCCGGCCGGAAAACGGAAGTACTATATAACGTTTGCGCCTAGCGCACTAGGCCTGAAGAGTTCGAACATCAAGTTT
>VBOC01000232.1 GCA_005877655.1 Ignavibacteria bacterium | reverse complement strand
GATGAATGTCCTGATTCGTCGACGAGTTAAGCGTAAAGGCCAGTGCTGTATCTAGGAGATAGAATGGGTATGCCTCGGTATGGATGGTTGGTGTGAGGTACCGATCGCCATCATAGTAATGAAAAGTAAAGGAGCCGCGTGAAACTGTGAGGTCGACAAAATCACCCGCCGAGGCGTTCCTTGCGACCCCGGTCCTCACCGTATCCCCTGTGGCCCCGTCGAGCACCGCGCCGGTGATGGTGGCCCTGAGCGCACCTGAGCGGTACGAGTATGCGCCGCCAAACCCGAACGTACCTTGTGTGATGGATGCCCAGAGAAAGTGTGGGTCGAAAGGATGCGTCCTGAGACTCCAGACATAGCCCCCCGTAGGCAAACCGGCATTGATCCTCGACCACGATGAACCGCCATCAACGGTTTTGTACACTGTGGTTGCGCCGCCGTAAAACGACCCCACATAGACGACGTTGGAATTGGTCTGGTCGATCGCCAATGCCCACATGGGATCACCCCATAGGGATGTCGGCTTCCAGTTTTCTCCCCCGTCTGTCGTCTTGAGCACGCCCGATGTCGTGTCAAAAAATCCGGCCGGATTGAACATCGTGGCATAGCCGATCAGCGGATTGCTCGGGCTTGACACAACCTTCGGAATCTCGGAAAGCCGCACCGCTTTGCGGACAACCCTCCAGGTCACGCCTGCATCGGTGCTCTTGGAAATTTTCCCGCTGTCTCCGATGGCGGCGTAGACGATATCCCCGTCGTCGGCCCTCACAGCCAGCGCGCAAAGCAAGCTTCCCGCGGACCCCCTTCTCGTCCAAGTCTCACCCCGATCGGTGGTTCGAAACACATCCCCCGTCCAGAAGTCTCCCGCAATGATCGTGTCCGGATGGACGGGATCGAAGCCGATCCCCTCGCCGTCCAGTCCGTAGTTTGAAATCACCGGGTACCAGGAACCTCCGTGGTATCGGACGGGTGAATGAGGATCTGGCGGATCCCGTAAACTATTCCCGTCGCGCCCGCGAAGCTCCACGTGCCCCCTCTATTGTAAGAGATATAAAGCCTGCCGGAGTCTCCTTCGGCGCATATGGAGTTGGAGTTAAGAGGATTGATCCCGATCGTCTTGGTAGCGGAGGGGAATTGTTTACTCCACCCCTGGTTCTGGGAGTAACCCTCGCCGTGAAAGAAGACCCATACAAAGATGGATGCGATGCAGAGAAGTTGAGATAGACGCTTCATGGTACCATCCTCGCACTCGCCTTCAATAGATTAGGCGCCGCCAGGCCGACGGTTACCGAATGAGCAGGAGTTTCTTCGTGGTGTTGAAGGACCGTGTGACCCCCTCCGTGTTTACTCCGGTCAGTCGGTAATAGTAGATCCCGCTCGGAAGAGTCTCCCCACCGTCATTTAACCCATCCCATCGCACGGTGTAATCGCCCGCACTTCGGATATCGGAAGCCAGCGTTCTCACCCTTACTCCGATTACATTGAAGATCGCAATCTGGATGAAACTTCGCACCGGGATGCTGTACCGGATTGTCGTCACCGGATTGAACGGGTTCGGATAATTCTGTTCGAGTGAGAAGGTGGCGGGGATGTTATCGCCGTGCTGTTCTTCCACACCCAAAACGATCGATCCGTCAAAATATCCGATCACGCGCTGCATGACTGACCTTCTTGCCTGCTCTGGGGTGATCGCCTCGAAACCGAATCCCATCAGGACCACTTTGCCGCCCCCGCCCGCACTATCGATCCGGAGACCTGCCACTCTTCCGGCACCCGACGGTCCGAACGTGAAAAAGCCGAAACCGTTAAAGAGATCGCCTGTCACACCGCTCGCTCCGAGTGTATTGCTGTTCCCCGCGAATCGAACCCCGAGTTCATTTCTCAGAAATGCGGCCGTATCGTTCTTTTCGACGAAATCCTGACCTGAGATGAAGAGGTTGCATCTTGCATCAAGAGATGCGGAGACGCTGTCCAGCTCTGCGTGCGTAAGCGGCGTGTGCTTCGTACCGGTGAAGTAGACCACTGTCTTCTTCCTGACTTCCCTGCCCCTCTGATACGGCGCCGGGCCTTTCACGATCGTATTCCACGAGGCGTTAGAGGTTATTCCGATCGAGTCCAGCGCCGCCTCGAAATAACTTCCGTAATTCAGGCTGTCCTCGCCGGCCAGGAAGACATCCGCGGTTTGGGTGTGGAGCGAAAGGTTCACGCCTCCGCTATCGACAGAAAGCGGAGTAATCCGGAGCCGCCGGAACGGAAGCTCCGGATCCACCTGGAGCTCATACTTCAGTATCAACTGCGGGTACAAGACCGCAATGTTGTCGAATCGAAAATAGCCGCTCGAATCGGCGCTGGTATTAAAAGCGAGCGTCGCGTATGACAATGAAGCCCTGATTGTCAAACCGCCGGTGACAGGATGCTGCGAAGAATCCGCGAGCGCCCCTTGCACGAGTGTGAGAGGTAGTTTCCGGAGATGGATATCCTGATTTGTCGAGGAGTCAAGTGTGAAGGCGAGTAAAGTATCCAGGAGATAATATGGGTATGCCTCAATGTGCAAAGTCGGCGAGAGGTACGGATCGCTCACGTAAAAGTGAAGTGTGAATGAGCCGCGTGAAGTTGTCAGATCCACCGAATCGCCCGCCGAAGGGTTCCTCATGACGCCGGTTCTCACGGTATCCCCCGTGGTTCCGTCGAGCACCGCCCCGCTGATCGTGGCCCTGATCACGCCGGACCTGAAGGAAAATGCCCCGCCAAAACCGAAGGGATGACCCTCTGTAACGGACGCCCAAAGAAAGCTGCGGTCTATAGGATGCGTTCTGAGACTCCAGACAAAGCCGCCCGTCGGTAGACCCGCCCTGAGCGGCGACCAGGATGAACCTCCATCAACAGTTTTATAGACCGTGGTTGACCCGCCGTAAAATGTCCCGGCATAGACAATATCGGAATTCATCTGATCGATCGCCAATCCCCACACTCGCTCCCCGGAAAGCGAGGTTTGCATCCAGTGTTCTCCCCCGTCAGTGGTCTTGAGCACGCCCGACGTGGTGTCAAACGATCCTTCGGGACCGAGCATCGATGCATAGCCCACGGAGGGATTGCTCGGGCTCGCCACAACCTTAGGAATCTCGGAAAAACGCACGGCCCTCCGCACAACCCTCCATGTTGCTCCTGCATCGGTACTTTTCGCAATCTTGCCGCTATCTCCGATGGCTGCGTAAGTGATGTTTGCGCTGTCAGCCCTTACTGCCAGCGCGCAGAGCAAGCTGCCGGCGGTCCCCCTTCTGGTCCATGTCTCACCCCTGTCAGAGCTTCGATATAGATACCCCGTCGGGTAGTCCCCGGCAAACATCGTGTCGGGGTGAAGCGGATCCAATCCGATCGCCTCTCCGTCAAGTCCGTAGGGTGTAATGACGGGGTACCACGAGCCGCCGTGATTTGTGCTTTTCAACAGCGAGCCTCCGATATCTTCACCGGCCGAAAACCAGGTCGACGTATCGGATGGATGGATGAGTATTTGACGGACCCCGGTCATAATTCCGGTTGAGCCCTCGAAACTCCACCTTCCCCCTCTATCATAGCTTATGTAGAGCCTGCCGGAGTCTCCTTCCGCGCAGATCGAGTTGGGGTTGAGAGGGTTAATCCCGATCGTCAGGGCAGCCGAGGGGAATCGTTTCCTCCATGTTTGATTCTGGGTCTGAGCCTGCCACTGGAAGAGAAGTGATACAATCACCCAGGAGAGGAAAACTTGTTGATGTATCAATTAGAGTTTTGTCCCTTCAGTGCCGATAGGAAATCCTGTAAATTGCTCCGAGGAAATCATCCGATACAAGGAGAGCCCCGTCCGGCATAACCTGGACATCCACCGGCCGTCCCCATGGCGTGCCGTTCTGGAGCCACCCCTCCGCGAAGACTTTATAATCGATCGCCCGGTTGCTGTCCACAGTCACGGTCGTCACCCTGTAGCCGATCGGCACGGTTCGGTTCCATGAGCCGTGTTCGGCGATGAATATCTTCTTTGCGTATGCCGCCGGGAACATCGTGCTGCGGTAAAATCGCATCCCGAGCGATGCAACATGGGGCCCGAGCTCCATCGCCGGGGGAGTGAACTCGCTGCAGGGATGCTTCGATCCAAAATCGGGATCGGAAATATTTTTTCCGTCGCAGTAGGGAAATCCGAAATTCATGCCGATTGTCGGGGCATGGTTCAATTCGTCGGGAGGTGAATCGTCGCCGAGCCAATCTCTCCCGTTATCGGTAAACCAGAGCTCTCCCGTCGAAGTGTCCCAGTCGAATCCAACCGAATTGCGGACCCCCTTCGCGAAGACTTCCAGGCCGGTTCCGTCCAGATTCATCCGCATGATTGTCCCATAACGCAGATCCTGCTGCTCGCAAATGTTGCAGGGCATCCCAACCGGCACATAGAGCTTCTGATCCGGGCCGATCCGGATGAACTTCCAGCCGTGGGCTTGATCGGAGGGGAAGCTGTCATTGACAACGACGGGATCGGGGGGGCTAGCGAGCCGGTTCTCGATATCGTCGTACCGGAGAACGCGATTCACTTCGGCGACATACAATGCTCCGTCCCTGTAGGCGACGCCGTTCGGCATATTCAATCCGTGCGCGATGGTCACGACGCGGTCGGCCTTTTTGTCTGCATTGCTGTCAATCACCGCGTAAACATCTCCCCGGTCGCGCGTGCCCACATACAATATTCCGCTCGGACTCAGCGTCATTGATCGCGCCCCCGGAATGTTCTTCGCGAAGAACGCGATCTGAAAGCCGGCGGGAAGCTTGATTTTTGAGAGTAAACTATCCCCCGGCGGGGGTGCGGACGGAAAGGGCTCAGACCTGCTGCATGCGACGGAGCAGAAGCTCATCACCAGAGAAAGCAGTATTTGCAGAGTATTTCGCATGGTCAGTTATTCCTTTCACCGGCCCAGTATCCCCATCGAGCGCTCGAGCCGGATGAGGAAACCATTGTAATCCGACAAGGCCTGTATTCTCGTGATTTGTGCGTTTGAGAGCGAGA
>VBOC01000231.1 GCA_005877655.1 Ignavibacteria bacterium | reverse complement strand
GTATGTCATCGTCACCGATGAATCTGAAAGCCCCAATGAATCGAATGCGACGACACGGTACCGGACCGACGACCCTCTGGCTTCACCCGGGAGCTGTGCTTCCCACCTGTCGAAGCCGATATTGGCCATCGGCGTTGACTGGAAGGATGAGCCGTTGACGCTGTAGCGCAGGAGGGCCGATTTCACCCCGGCCTTTGCGGGGTTAGACGGGTCGCAGTCCGTCAGATCCGCTCCGACGGTGCTGGCGGCAGTCGAAGTCGTATTACCTATCTTGTCTACGGAACCGACCGTGGGGGGAAGGTTGGAAGTCGCTGTCATGACATACCAGAACAGAAGATTGAAATCGCCCCGCGCCACCCATCCCTTACAGACAAATCCAGTCTGAAAGGTTACCACATTCTCGTAGTACTTCCAGTTGTGAGTGTGAATCCGGTCGGTATCATTCGAGGCACCAAAGTTTGTGTTCCGGTTGCTTGGGCCAGAGCATATCTCGCCCGGCTGTCCGTTGATCCTGAAGGTTATAAAGAACGGATCCCCCACACTGAGCGTTATGACTTCGGGAAGAAGGCTCATCGCAACCGAGTTTACCTTGTTCACGTGAGCCGTCACCGGAAATCCTGAGAATCCCCAAATTTCATGCCCAACGGGCGGGTAGGAAGGACCTGGTCCGCTTGTGACTGTGGAATGCCACGTAGTGTCAGTCGCATCCTCCGGAAAAGCCGCAATCCCGTCTTCGGTCTCGTTGGTATTGATGTAATATCCCCAGCAGGTGCTGCTGGAAGGAGGAGGATACCCGTCGTAGCCGGGCCCATGCCCCTCATGAATATTCGAGTGGAACATTCGGAGATAGAGGAGCGAATCCTGTGCGCAGACATCGCCTCCCATGTACCAGAAAACGGAATCCACCGTGCCGCTCGCGGGAGCCGTGAACCACTCGGCCATGATGTCTTTATGGAAACCGATGTTACCGGTGGTGAGCGGATATCGATCGAGCGTGAATCCGAACGTGGCCTGCGCGCTGCATCCCTGCGTGCCCTGGGGGAGGAGTGCCGATTGCCTGGCGACGCTCATGGCGCTCTGCCCTTTCTTCAGGGGGATCGCATCGCCGTAGGGAGTGACAAGATAACGCTGTTGGGAAAAGGCAAATTGGGCAGTGAGAATCAGAAGGGGTAGAAATAATTTCATGGCGATCCTTTCATCAGGTGAAAAACCCACCTCCCCCGGCGCCGTGATAGATAATGCCGTATTATCGGGCTTTTCCCGTTAAATGTCAATAGTTATCAGCAGCTGAGGTATCCCTTTTCCCGCGAATAATCGCGCAAATCGGGAGCAGCGAGAGCTATTTCAAACGGCTGATTATCGCCTCGGCCATCTCCATCGTACCGACCGGATTCTGCGGATTAAGATCAAACGTGACATGTTTTCCCTCTTTTACGACCGCCGCGACGGCATGCTCAATCCTGCCGGCAAGTTCGGGGTGCCCGAGGTGGCGGGACATCATCGCGGCGGCGAGGATCAGCGCGCCGGGATTTGCGATGTTTTTTCCCGCGATGTCCGGAGCGCTCCCATGCACGGCTTCGAACATAGACACGGTTGCCCCGATGTTCGCCCCCGGAGCGAGCCCGAGGCCGCCGACGAGCCCCGAGCAGAGGTCTGAAAGGATGTCGCCGAACAGGTTTGTCGTTACAATCACATCGAACTGGTGCGGATTCATAACGAGCTGCATGCACATGTTGTCGATGATCTTGTCTTCGGTCTTGATCCCGGGATAACCGGCGCCGACCTCCCTTCCGACATCAAGGAACAGACCTCCGGTAAACTTCAGGATATTCGCCTTGTGGACGATCGTGACTTTTTTCCGCCCCTCCTTCCTCGCGTGTTCGAAGGCGTAGCGAAGGATCCGCTCCGAGCCGGAACGCGTAACGACTCCGATCGTTTCGGCGGCGCTCTTCGCGGGGTCGATGTAATGCTCGATCCCCGCATAGAACTCTTCCGTATTTTCACGGAGCACAATCAGATCGATATCCTTCCAGCACGACTTCACGCCTTCGAAGGATTTCGCGGGCCGCAGGTTGACGTAGAGGTCGAACTCTTTTCTGAGGGCAACGTTCACGCTCCGGAAGCCGGAACCGATCGGTGTCGTCAGCGGACCCTTGAGCGCGACCTTATTCCGCCTGATCGACTCGATCACCTGCGGAGGCAGGGGGTCCTTGTATTTCTCAAGAGCATTCGTTCCTGCCTCCTGGTATTCCCATTGGATCGGAACGCCGGCCGCCTCGAGGACCTTCACCGTCGCCTTCGTGATCTCGGGTCCGATTCCGTCTCCCGGGATGATCGTTACTGTGTGCATTTGATGGATCAGATGGTTCGATTGAACTCGTATTTACCACTTATTTCATCGCAGACTCCGCGCGGGGTGACGAAGCCCCGGCGAATGTACGAAAAAATTACTTATGGTGGATGAGCTGACGGTGGAGCTTCTTCAATTCACGAAGGAGAGCCGGCGGGACTTTCCAGGCACGGCGATTGAACGCGTGCATGTCGTTCAGCAGTTCGAGAGTG
>VBOC01000230.1 GCA_005877655.1 Ignavibacteria bacterium | reverse complement strand
CCGAGAAGCGGAGAGAGCGATTTGAGAACTGTGCGAAGTTTGTTAATCGGTACGGCGAGAACGATCAGTTTTTTTCGCGCCGCTTCTTCAATCGAAACTCTGCTGACTCCCGATTCGGTCCGGATTCGAAGCTCCGGATCGTGGACAAGGACGCGAAAGTCTTTTTTTAAGTGGCGGGATGCGAGTCGGCCGAATCGTCCATATCCGATGATCGCGAGCTCTTTCTTCATGCCCCCTTCTGGATGGAGCGGGCATGCTCAAAGACTGCATGGAAGATCTTGCGAACGAACTCCGCGTCGAGATTGGCCTCGACGGCGAGCGCCAGTCTTTTTTTTATGATGTCCCGCTCGCGCCCGGGATCCGGAATCGGGATCCGGCGGCTTTTCTTCCAGCGGCCCACTTCGCGCACAAGGTCCTGGCGCTGGCCCAAGAGGAGCATGAGCATGTCGTCGATGAAATCGATTTCTTTACGGATCGAACTGACCGAGGTCGCGCCCCTGAGAAGCGACTGCCGCGCAAGATGATCGGCGATCACAACGGCGATCATCGATTCTACGACCGGCACCACGCGCGGGCAGAGGCAGGGATCGTGGCGCCCCTCGACCTTGATCGTACGCGCTTTCCCTCTGACATCGACCGTCTTCTGGGCTTTCGGGATGGATGAAGGGGGTTTGACCGCAACCCGCACCACGATGTCCTCTCCGTTTGAGATGCCCCCGAGGATCCCGCCGGAGAAATTCGTGCTCGTCCGGATGCGCCCTGTTTTTTTCTCTTTATAAAACTCATCGTTGTGTTCGCTTCCCTTCATGCGGGCTGCGGCGAATCCCGATCCGATTTCGACACCTTTTATGGCCGGAATCGACATGAGCGCCTTTGCGAGATCCGCCTCCAGCTTGTCGAACACGGGGTCCCCGAGGCCTGCGGGACAGTTCTTCACGACTGCCTCAACAACGCCGCCGAGCGAGTCTCCCTGTGATTTCACCCGAAGGATTTTCGCGATCATTTTTTTCGCCGCCCCAGGATCGGGGCAGCGGACGCTATTCTTCTCGATATTCTCATAGACGATCTTCCTGGCGACAATGCCTCCGACCTCCTTCGTGTAACCGATGACTTCAATGCCGCGTTTGGCAAGGATCTGCTTGGCGACTGCGCCGGCGCCGACGCGGCCCGCCGTCTCTCTTCCCGACGAGCGGCCGCCCCCGCGGTAGTCCTGAATCCCAAACTTCGATAGATACGTATAGCCGGCATGCCCCGGCCGGAAAAGGTCCCTGATCGAATCGTACGCCTTTGGGTTTTGATCCTTGTTCCAGATGAGGAGACAGATCGGCGTTCCGAGCGTCTTGCCCTCAAAGACCCCGCTCAGGATCTGGACCTGATCCGCCTCGCTCCTGGATGTCGTGACCGAGCTCTGGCCCGGCCGCCGGCGGTCGAGCTCCTTCTGAATGCCCTCCTCCGATATCGGGAGATTCGGTTTGACGCCGTCGATCAGGACACCGACCCCCTTGCCATGGCTCTCTCCGAACGTCGTGATCCGAAACAGACTCCCCAGTGAATTCCCCGCCATCAATTACTCCTTTTCCTCCAGCTTGCTGAATTCCTCCCAGAAATTCGGAAACGATTTTCCGACGCACGATGGGTTTGTGATGACCACGCCCTTGACGCGAAGACCCGCCAGCGCGAAACTCATCGCGATACGGTGGTCGTTGTACGTCTCGATGGTCGCCCCCCGGAGAGGGTGGGGATGGATGGTCAGGCCGTCTTCGTGCAGCTCAACCCCGGCGCCGAGACGGGAGAGCTCGGCTGTGATCGCCTTGAGGCGATTCGTTTCCTTGTGACGCAACTGTGCGATGTTGAGAATCGAGGTGGGTCCTTCGGCGAACGCGGCGACTACCGCCAGGGTCGGGACGCTGTCTGGTATTTCGTTCATGTCTGCCTCGATCCCCCGGAGCTTGCCCCCCTGGAGCTCGATGGAGTCTTCATGGTTCGTGATACGGCATCCCATCTCGGAGAGCAGGCCGACAAAACGGATGTCTCCCTGCAACGATTCCGGTGAAAGATTCGTGATCACGACATGCCCGCCCGATATCGCCGCCGCGGCGAAGAAGTACGTCGCGGAAGATGCGTCGGCCTCGATCGTGAATTCATGGCCGATATATTTTTGCCTGTTGCTGATGCGGAACAGCGAAGACTCGATCACCTCGATCTCCGCGCCGAACGACCTCATGACATGGACCGACATGTCCACATAGGGAAGAGAGCTCAGGCGGCCGGTCACATGGAGCACCACGGGCCTCTTTGCGTACGGCGACGAAAGGAGGATCGAGGACACGAACTGGCTGCTGACAGAGGCGTCGATGTCGATGCGGCCCCCGGTAAACGTGCCGCCCTCGATCCTGACCGGGGGGTATCCGTCACGGCTCGACGTCTTGATGCCGGCAGTCCGCAGAGCATCCAGAAGCCTCTGTATCGGGCGGCGCTGCATGTTCTCGTCGCCGGTGAGGACGGTCTCGCCGTTTGCGAGTCCTGCAAAC
>VBOC01000046.1:16525-19001 GCA_005877655.1 Ignavibacteria bacterium | reverse complement strand
ATAATTTTGCCGAGCTGCGCGACTCGCTCGAGAAACTGCGCATGAACGACGCGTCGTTGATTTTCGAGCCGGAATCGTCGGTGGCGCTCGGCTTCGGGTTCCGCGCCGGCTTTCTCGGCCTCCTGCACATGGAGATCGTCCAGGAGAGACTCGAACGCGAATACAAGCAAGAGCTCATCACGACGGTTCCGAACGTCGAGTATCGCGTCATCAAGACCGACACGAGCGTGGTGCTGGTCGACAACCCGGCCTTCATGCCCCTGATCGGCGACATCGAAAAGGTCGAAGAGCCCTACATCAGCGCTCAAATTATAACCCCGTCGGAATATATCGGGAACATCATGAAATTATGCACCGAGCGAAGGGGCATCTACAAGAACACGACGTACATCGACCCTTCCCGCGCCGACCTGCGCTATGAACTTCCATTGGCGGAGATCATTTTTGATTTTTATGATAAATTGAAATCCACTTCGAGGGGGTACGCGTCCCTCGATTATGATTTTCTCGAATACAGAGAGTCAAAACTTGTAAAGCTCGACATTTTGCTCAACGGGGAGCCCGTCGATGCGCTGTCGACGATCGTCCACCGGGAGAAGGCGTATGAGTGGGGAAAAAAACTCTGCGCGCGGTTGCGGAAGCTTATTCCGAGGCAGATGTTTGAAGTTGTCATTCAGGCCGCGATCGGAAGCAAGGTCATCGCTCGCGATTCGATTTCCGCCCTGAGAAAAAACGTTCTGGCGAAGTGCTACGGCGGGGATATCACGCGCAAGCGGAAGCTGCTCGAGAAACAAAAGGAAGGGAAGAAGCGAATGAAACAAGTCGGCAGGGTCGAAATCCCGCAGGAGGCTTTCCTGGCGGTTCTGGCGATGGAAGACTAAAATTGAATGTCGTTTAATTCATAACAAGGATGAGGCAGCATGTCAAAGAATCTCAATGAACGCGTGACCGCCGGCGATCAGCGGAAAGGCGGATCCGCCATCGAGTCGATGGTGAAGGAGCTCGGAATTATCCTGGGCGCATTTTTGATTTTGAACAGCTTTGTGCTTGCGTCCTTCGAGGTGCCGACCGGTTCGATGGAAAACGAGATCATGACCGGAGACTTTTTGCTCGTCAATAAGTTTGTCTTCGGCGGCACGACCCCCCGAACGATTCCGCTTACCAATGTGAGAGTCCCATCCTTCAAGCTGCCCGCCATGTGGAACGTTGAAAAAGGGGATATCATTGTATTCGTCTTTCCCGGATACCGCGACGAAGTCGAGCCGCAGGACCCCGCGTACTACCTGAAACGATGCATCGGGACCGCGGGGGACACCATACAGATTATAAACCGGGTTGTCTACGTGAACGGAATGCCGGCCCCGGTTCCCCGGAATGTGAAGTTCAATTCCACGCTCGTCAAGCCTCCGGACTATATCGACGAGAGGATCTTCCCGAAAGGCGCTCCCTTTAATGAGGATAATTACGGACCGATCGTCATCCCGAAGAAGGGAGACGTGATTGAGCTGACTCCGAAAAACTTTGAGCGCTGGGAGATTTTCATCCGGCGCGAGGGGCATGCGGCGGCGCTGAGACAGGGAAAAGTGACCCTCGACGGCGTGCAGAACAACCGGTATACGGTCGAGCGAAATTATCTCTTCGGCATGGGGGATAACCGCGACAATAGTCTCGACAGCCGGTTCTGGGGATTCGTTCCCGCCGATGCCGTCGTGGGGACGCCGCTCATCGTCTACTGGTCATGGGATCCGGAGACTCCAATACTCCGGATCGCCGAGAAGCTGTCCACAGTGCGGCTGAGCAGGTTTGGAACCATCGTCAGGTGACGGCACGGTGATCTCGCCGGGAAACAAGAGCGCCGTCAAGAAGCGGATCGGCGATCACGGGGGAATCATCCTCGCGGCGATCGTCGGCGCGCTGGTGCTCAAGACGTTTGTCATCGGCGCTATCCGGGTCCCGTCGGAGTCAATGGAAACGACGCTTCTTCCCGGAGATTGTGTGCTGATCAATAAGCTCGCCTACGGCGCCGGTTGGCTGCCGGCCCTGAGAACCGTGCAGCGGGGGGACGTGATCGTATTCAGATTTCCCGATGACAGCGCGGATCCGGTTTATTTTGTCAAACGGTGCGTGGCTCTCGGCGGCGATATGATCGAAATCAGGGAAGGGCGCTGCCTTGTTAACGATAAACCTGTGCCCTACGGAAGCTCCGGAAACGGCAGGAGAGACACGCAGTTCGGTCCGATTAAAGTGCCAAGCCATTACCTCTTCGTTCTCGGGGACAATCCGAACAAGAGCTATGACAGCCGCGAGTGGGGTTTTCTCCCGCTTGAGGATGTTGTCGGCAGCGCGATGATGATCTACTGGTCGCTTCCGGATCGGGCCGCTTCGGAGAATCTCATTGCAAGAGTTGTTTCGATGCGTTGGAATCGCCTCGGGACCATCGTCCGATGAATTACGCGCCGCCTGATCGAATAGACCG
>VBOC01000046.1:0-16467 GCA_005877655.1 Ignavibacteria bacterium | reverse complement strand
GGCCGGTCTCTATCTTCATATTCCCTTTTGCGAACACAAGTGCATTTACTGTGACTTCTATTCGATAGAAGCGCTCGAGCCCATCGACGAGTTTGTGCATTCTTTGAAATGCGAGATCGGGCTCTATGCGGCGTACAGGGAAACGGAGACGTTTTCTACTCTCTATTTCGGCGGGGGAACGCCTTCGCTTCTGAAACCTGACGTGATCGCCGGGATTATCGCGCTCCTGGGAAGCACGTTCCGCCTCGATCCGAACATCGAAATCACGCTCGAAGCGAATCCGGGCACGGTCGATCCCGACAAATTGAGGGAATATCGCCGGGCCGGCGTCAATCGCGTAAGCTTCGGGGTTCAATCGTTCTTCGATGATGATCTCAAATTCCTGACGCGCATTCATACGGGCGAACAGGCGATCCGCAGCGTCCGGATGGCCCAGGCCGCGGGGTTCGACAACGTGAGCCTCGACCTCATCTTCGCCCTGCCGAATCAGACTCCCGACAGGTGGGAACGGAATCTCCGGCAGGCCGTGGAACTAGGACCCAGGCATATCTCCGCTTACAGTCTCATCGTGGAACGAGGCACGCCCCTGGCACGGATGGTCGCGGCCAAACAGGTCTCGCCCCTGCCGATCGAATCGGAAGCCGGGATGTATGAATTAACGATGAAGTATCTTGGCGGGGCGGGGTATGAACATTATGAGGTGTCTAATTATGCCCGCCCGGGATTTCGCTCCCGCCACAACGGAAACTACTGGAACCATTCAAACTATCTTGGATTCGGCCCGTCCGCACACTCGTTCTGGCGGAATCGCCGCTGGTGGAACATCTCAAACCTCCGGTCGTACTGCGGTGCGATTTCGAAGAATCGCCTCCCCGTCGCCGACGAGGAAGCTCTCACCGCGGGAGAATTATTCGACGAATCGGTGATGCTCGGGCTCCGGGGTGAAGGTGTCAACCTGGACGGCCTGAGGTCGGTCTACGGAGTCGACCTTAGTTCCCGGAAGGGAGCGCTCATCGAACGACTTCTCTCGGATGGGCTGGCCGTTATCGATCGCCCGCTCCTGAGACTTACTGACAACGGGTATCTTCTCTGTGATGAGATCAGCCGGCTGCTCCTCTCGGGCATCGGCCCGGCCGATACTTCCTTGCGATTGTGGGCAGATTCATCTATATTAAAGGAAAATTGCTCTGTTTAAGACGAAAGATGATCCGGATTTCTATCGCCCGCCGGGGGGAACGGAGTTCCTATGTCGGGTAAGATGATCAATCGGGCGGTCGCGCTGGGGGTGTTTCTCGTGACGGTCGGTGTGTACTTGAAAACGCTCTCCACGACGGTCGTGTTCTGGGACGTCGGCGAATTTTGCGCCGCCGCAAGGCTGCTGCAGGTGCCTCATCCGCCCGGGGCGCCCCTTTTCGTATTCCTCGCCCGGATTGCCTCCCTGATTCCGTATCGCGACGACATCGCCGCACGGATGCATGCGGTTTCCGCCATCGGCAGCGCACTCGGCGTGATGTTCCTCTATCTGGTGTCCGTTAAGATCATCGAACTGTTTCGCGGTACCTGCCAGACAGCGTACGATCGGATCGCGGTCTACGGCGCCTCAGCTGTGGGAGCGCTGGCGCTTGCATTCTCCACCACCTACTGGGACAACGCCATCGGAGCCGAGGTGTACGGGATGGGGATGTTCTTCGTTTCCCTTTGTCTCTGGCTGGCGCTCAAGTGGCGGGAACATGCCGATGAGCCCCACA
This sequence comes from Ignavibacteria bacterium, assembly GCA_005877655.1. Lineage (GTDB taxonomy): Bacteria > Bacteroidota > Ignavibacteria > UBA10030 > SZUA-254 > VBOC01. The sequence continues at coordinate 14,719 of VBOC01000046.1, read as the reverse complement.
ATGAAAAGTATCTGCTCATGATCGCGTATTTGCTCGGGCTTTCGACCGGCGTTCACATTCTGGCGCTATTGATCACCATTCCGATCCTCATGATTGTGTACTTCCGGAAATATGAGTTCAGCAGGCGGAGTTTTATCCGGTTTTCGCTGGCGGCCCTTGCGGCTTTCTTCGTCATCTATCCGGGCATCGTGCAATTCCTTCCGGGCCTCCTCGACGGCGACCTTGGAGGTACGAAAAGCGATCTATTCCCGTTTGTCCCGCCGCTCTTGGTGGCCGCTGCCGTCTACGGCGCCTATCGATCAATGCACAATCGCCAGAAGATGGTCCATATCGCCTGTCTCTCGTTTTTGTTAATTGTCCTCGGCTATACAACCTACACGCAGGTCATCATCCGGTCGAATGTGGATAATCTCCCGATGAAGGAGAACAATCCGAACAATCTCGCCCGGTTGACGAGCTACCTCACAAGGGAGCAGTACGGAAATACGCCGTTATTGAAGGACGCAAGCTGGGACAACGAATCGCAAACATATAAAGAGCGGTTGTTCCCCAGGCGATATTCCACCGAACCGATGCACGAGCCGACGCGCGTGAATTATTCCTCCGACGAGGATTTCCTGTGGCGCTACCAGATTAATCATATGTTCACCCGCTATGTGCTCTGGAATCTTGTCGGCGCGGAAGGGGACTGGCAGGATGCCGGCGTGAGTTGGAAGGATACGCTGGGCATTCCGCTGTGGATCTGCCTCCTGGGGGCCTACTACCATTTCAAGAAAGACTGGAAAATGGCCTCCGTGTTCCTGGCGGCATGGATTATCATGGGCATCGTCCTGGATCTCTACCAGAACCAGCAGGACCCGCAGCCGCGCGAGCGCGACTACTTCTACGTGGGCGCGTACTACGTGATGTGTATGTGGATCGCGGTCGGGATCGTCGCCATGGTTGATTCTCTCAGGAAACAGGTGAAAGAAGGTGCTCTCGCACGATTGGTGGCCCCGGGCCTCGTCGCCTTCTGCGTGGTTGCCGTACCGATAAATCTCGTCCGCACCAACCTGCGGGAACATGATCGAAGCAAGATTTATATCGCATGGGATTATTCGTACAACCTCCTGCAAAGCTGTGACAAGGATGCGATTCTGTTCACCAACGGGGATAACGACACCTTCCCCCTCTGGTACCTTCAGGATGTGGAAGGGATCAGGCGGGATGTCCGGATCGTCAACCTGAGCCTGGTGAACACCTCGTGGTACATCCATTTATTGAAAACGGATTCTCCGCATGGTGCGAAGAAAGTGGCGTTGACGCTCACCGACGATCAGATTGACAGGATTACACCTGTCCGGTGGAGCCCCCGGCCGGTGGATCTTCCCGTCCCGAAACAGGTTGCCCAGCGCTACGGCTCAACCGATAGCACGGTTGTCAACCAGGGGAAGATCGTCTGGACAATGAACGGGATGCCGTATCAGAAGGACATCCGATACCTCCGCGTGCAGGATATCATGGTGCGTGACATCATCCTGGCGAACAAATGGGAACGGCCGATCTTCTTCGCCGTTACTTCCTCGCCCGACTCGAAGATCGGGCTCGACGGCTTTCTCTGGATGAAAGGGCTGGCCGCCGAGCTCAGGCCGGTGAAAGTTACCGCGCCCGACGGCGGCGTAGACAAAAAGTTCATGGAGGCGAACTTTCTGGCCCGCGATGTCAAGCCCTCGCAAACGCCGCAGCTGGGCTACCTGTACCGGAATCTCAACAATCCGGATGCCTACTACGATGAGAATGTTCAGCGCATGGTCATGAATTATCGCGCGGGATTCATGCGGATTGCCAATGATGCCTTGCATGGTCAAAACGACAAGGAAAAAGGCAGGCAGGTGATGGCTCAGATGGAAAAGGAGATACCTCTGAATGTGATCCCCATGCAGGACTGGCGCTATACGTACTATATCGCGCGTCTCTTCAACGATCTTGAAGACACGACGCGATTTGAGCTCTACGCAAAGAATGTCGAAGAGAAATGCCTCTCAAACATCAACAACGGCCAGATCGACCTGTCTGATGGTTCGAATAACCCGTATCTTATCCTTTCCGAGATCTACGGGTTGCGCAAGGACTATCCCAGGGCGATCGACATGTTGAATGCCCTCGCCTCGGAATATCCCAACGTTCCGTGGATCAAAAATCAGATCGCCATGTACGACAAGCTGCAGAAGGGGGGCGCCGTTACCGACTCGAATCGAGTGCAATGATCCCGCCTGTTCGCCGGGTTTCCAGCCCGGGGGGATGTAACCGCGACCAGCAGTTCCGGCGGGGCTCCTGACGCAGGGACTCGCTCCAACCCCACACGACCTCCGGCCTTCGCGCCGCCTAGTTCAATGAAGATTCTGATCTTTAACTGGCAGGACATCAGGAACCCGCTGGCAGGGGGCGCCGAAGTTCATCTTCATGAAATCTTTTCGCGCATTGCCCGCATGGGGCATGAGGTCACACTCTTCTGTTCTTCCTTCAGAGGAGCCGAAGCTGAAGAAACGATCGACGGCATACGCGTCATTCGCCGGGGGGGCCGGCACCTTTTCAATTTTCATGTTCCGATCCGTTACTGGAGGCAATTCCGGAGGGAGGGGTATGATGTCGTGATCGACGATATGAACAAGATTCCCTTCTTCACGCCTCTCTTTGTCCGCGAGCCGCTGGTCGTCCTCATCCATCACCTGTTTGGGACGGTGATCTTTCGCGAGATCTTTTTCCCCCTGGCGCTGTATGTCTACATCGCCGAAGGGGCCGCACTCGCACTATGCCGCCGCGGCCGGGTTGCGCTCTTCGCAGTCTCACCGAGCACAAAGGCTGCGCTGATAGAAAAAGGCCTCGCGAGTGAGAAAATCGACATCGTCCCCAACTGCGTCGATCATAACCTTTATCGCCCCGGAGATGTACCCCGGAGCCGCACGCCGCTCGTCGGCTACTTCGGCCGGCTGAAGAGATACAAGTCTGTCAATCACCTCATCAGGGCATTCAGCAAAATCTGCAAAAAGGTTCCCGACGCAGGCCTGATTATCATCGGGGAGGGGGATGACCGCGGGCCTCTCGAGGAGCTTGCCGTCAAACTGGACATCCGGGAAAAGGTCCGGTTCACAGGGTTCGTGGACGAGCAGGAGAAGGTCAGGCTCTTACAGGAGGTATGGTTCCTGGTGAATCCCTCTTCGGTCGAAGGATGGGGCCTTACGGTCATCGAGGCAAACGCCTGCGGCACAGCGGTGATCGCTAGCGATGTGCCGGGGCTCCGCGATGCGATCAGGAACGGTGAATCGGGCATCCTGTACCGATACGGCGACATCGACGGGTTGGCAGAGAAGATGACCGCGTTGATTCGGGACCGCGAGATGAGAGAACAGCTCGGCAGGGCTGCACGCACTTTCGCCGGCGGGTTTGACTGGAACGAGGTCGCCCGATCCGCGATCCGGCTCCTCGGCTCCCGGAGCAAATGACCGATGCCACCCGGGTCCGCGACCATCCTTTTTGTGTCCGCATTTCATACGCCGTTCATCCAGGACGACATTGATCTGCTCGAAAAACAGTTCACCCTCCGAAAGCAGATCGGTCACGGGCCCGGGGCGGCGGCGAAGATCGTCGTTAGGGCATTCCGCTGCGATCTGATCTTCTGCTGGTTCGCTTCGGTCTATGCGTTCGTGGCGGTAGTGATGGGGAAAATACTCGGAATTAAGTCTATCATCGTCATCGGCGGTGTGGATGTGGCGAAAGAAAAGGAGCTGGAGTACGGCCTATGGCTCAGCCCATGGAGAGCAAGGCTCGTTCGCTATGCGCTCCGGAATGCCGATCGCGTGCTGGCGGTTCATCCGACGCTGAAGGACGATGCGGCCCGGTTGGCCGGCTACGACGGTGGAAACATTCAATATTTGCCCACCGGATACAGCGGCAGTATCTGGAAGCCCGCCGGGGAGAAGGAGTCGCTCGTTCTCACCGTCGCGGTCGTGAAAGACAGGCGGCGTTTGCGTGTGAAGGGGATCGATGTTCTGGCAGAAGCCGCCCGGCGGCTTCCGGGCATCACGTTCATCGTTATCGGCGTCGATTCCCATTTGAGGGGCAACGTGCAGCCCCCGCTGAATATGCACTTTCGGCCGCTCATGGACCGCATGGAACTCCTTCCGTATTACCAGCGCGCCAAAGTGTATTGCCTGCCCTCGCTGAGGGAAGGATTGCCCAACTCGCTCTGCGAAGCGATGCTCTGCGGGTGTATCCCGGTTGCATCGGACGCGGGAGGGAGCCGGAGTGCGGTCGGGGAAGCGGGTATTCTCGTACCCCCGGGGGATATCGACTCGCTGGTCGGCGGCCTTCAGCGAGCAATGCAAATGAGAAGCGACGCCGGCTCGGCGGCTCGCGCCCGCATCGTTTCACAGTTTCCGAGCGAGAAACGGGAGACCGGATTGATCTCGATCCTGAACGGCTTGCTTGTGCCGCTTGAACAGTAGGGCTCAACCCGGTAGAGCGGCATAACTGTGAAGCAGCTTTCAAAAAACGCGATTTCAATAATCCTCAGCGACGCCGGGCGCAGAGTGCTCGGGTTTTTCACCATAGCCCTTCTCGCCCGGAGGCTCGCGCCGTCGGATTTCGGCCTCATCACAATCGGCTTCACCGTGCTTTCATACGCCACCATGCTCGCGGCCGGGGGGCTGGGGGCAATCGGGATCCGGGCAGTCGCCCGCGGAGAATCGTCGCTCGAGGGCAGTTCCGTGATCGGCGCCCGCCTGGTGAATTCGATCATTGCTTTTCTGCTGATCGGAGTTTCGCTTATCTTCATTGCGAACCGATTGACCACCATCCTGGTTTTGTGTTTTAGCGTATCGTTGATCCCGAACGCGTTCCTTCTTGATTGGTATTTTCAGGGCACTCGCCGCACGTTTTGTACGCTCGTCCGACGACCTCTTATGGGTTGCGGCTGCTGCAGTAGTGGGTGACTGCGCCGCCGCCGGCATTCTGATCTTAAGCTACCACAGGATGAATCCCGCCGTACCCCTGAGGCCTTCGTTCACGGAGTGGAAATCGCTGACGTTGAGAGCCTTTCCCCTAGGGCTCGGATCGATCCTGGCCCAGGCGAGCCTCAATGTACCCCCGCTGGTTATCGGAATCGTGTTGACCAACGCCGACGTCGGCATCTACAGCGCGGCCGCGAAGCTCGTCGGGTTCCTGCTCATGATCGACCGCGTGATTGCAACGCTCCTCTTACCCGCATCCGCGCGATCGTACTCCCGCTCCGCGGCTGCTCTTTCTGAGGTCCTCAGCGGGTCGTTGAAACTGATGATCATCGTCGGGCTGCCCCTCTCGATCGGCGGAACGATTCTCGCGCCCAGGATACTCCCGCTCGTCTTCGGCCCTCAATACGTCTCCTCCGGACCGGTGTTCGGCATCCTGGCCTGGTTTGTTTTCGCAACCTTGCTTCATACGCTCGGCACGACCGGGTTGATCGCCGCGGGACAGGAAAAAATCTATACACGAACCATGGCGATCGGGGCGGCTGTCACCGTTTGTTCGACGCTGGTCCTGACCGCCTGGTTCGGCATCGCCGGATCGGCCGCCGCTGTCGTGTGCTCTGAGATTGTAACGGTCATGATCATGCTCCGGAAGCTCCGGAATATCGTCCGCCTGGAGATTCCCGGATATGGGGTAAAGTCGCTCGCGGCCGCCGGGGCGATGGCTGCCGTGCTCTGGCCGCTCGCTTCGGTCAATCTCACAATCTCCGTGCCAATGGGCCTGTTCGTCTACACGCTCGTTCTATTTATAACTCGGGCGATCTCCGGCACCGAGCTTGCGGGGCTCTTCAGGAGCGTCTGATGCGCATCAGGGTCGGAATATTCGGCAACGAAGACGGTTGGGAAACATTGTTGCGGCAGGAAGGAATACCTCATGCGCCGGTGCCGCGGGAAGAATCTCCCGGAGAGTTCAGCGCGATCGTAGCTTCAGGCGAACTCGACCCTTCCTCGCTCGACCGGATCCGGAGCTTCCTGGCCGCGGGCGGCGGCGTTTTATGCTCCGGCAAGGTGTTTGGGCAGCTCTCGGAGTGCGCCACGGAAAAAATGTTCATTCGATATGTCGCGGGCGATGAAGATGGGAAATTCTTCGAGCCCGGCATTGTCGATATTCTCTCTGTGTGTGAAGTCCCGCCGAATGCCAATGCCCTGCGCTCGGACAGGGGGAGATTCACCTCATGGGTGGGCGGCTCCGGGGGCGGCCACATGGTCGTACTTCCGTTTGATGCTTCGGACCTCGTCCTGGATCGGCGGTCCGGGACAAAGTCGTTCTATGCCGCAGGCCGCCGGCTTCCCTTTGAGCGCGTCTCGCTTATCTCAAAAGGAGGAGTCCAGAGGATCGTTTCCTCGGGACTGAAGATTCTTCACCACCTCCAGGGTGTCCCGTATGCGCACCAATGGTACTACCCGGCCGGGCAGCATTCGGTCTTCTCCCTGCGCATCGACACAGACTATGCCGACCGATCTGAAATTGAAGCGCTTCACGATCTTGGCCGGCGCTTCGATGTTCCCCTGACCTGGTTCGTCCATGTCGGGGCGCAGAAGGATTTTCTGGGCCTCTTCAGGCAGATGAGCGGAGACGAAGTGGGCATTTATTGCTTCCAGCACCGGGTCTACCGGGACGCGGATTCGCTTGCAGAAGACGTGAAGAGCGCGCTTCATGAGTTCGAAGCCGCCGGATTGGAGGGAAGAAGTTTTTCCTCCCCGTTCGGACACTGGGAGGAGCCGCTCGCGCGGAGGCTCGACCAGTTCGGTTTTGTGTACTCGTCTGAGTTTGCCTACGATTACGACGGCCTGCCTTCCTTCCCGCGTCTCAACGGAGGCTTTTCTTCGACCCTGCAGGTCCCGATTCATCCTGTCAGCGTCGGAAGCCTGAGGCGCATCGGATTCCGGGAGGATGAGATCATTGCCTACTTCCGGCTTCTTATTGAAAAAAAAGTCAGGGCCCGTGAGCCGATTTTATTATATCACCATCCAAAAAACGATTGCATGACCGCCCTGGAGGAGGTTTTCCGGCTCGTACGGGAGAGCGGTATCCGTCCGGCGAGAATGCATGAGTACGCAACGTGGTGGAAGGCCAGAAGCACAGACGGGTGGCGGATCGGTGTCGAGGACGAGTCGATGACGATTCAGTTGCCGACAGGGACGGCGGATCCGTTGGTTCATATCGTCCGCCGGGACGGGTCGGAGGCGTTGACCGCACCGCTGCCATTGATCGACCTCGATCGCCTCGCATGGAAGCCTGCTCCGGGGCCGTCGCGACTGCCGCCCGATATCGGCCGGATACGAAACTTCAACCCCTGGATACCCATCGTCCGGGCCGAGGATTGGGTGATGGGGATCTTGAGGCCGCGATGAGGGTCTGCCTGGCGACATACCAATCCGTCATGATGTTAAAGGGGGGACCGCGCACCCAGATTTTCCAGATGAAACGCGGGCTGGAGGGGTGCGGGGTAGAGGTGACTTTGTTCGATTCCTGGGCGGAGGTTCAGCCCAAGGAGATCGATCTTGTGCATTTATTCGGGGCAAACCTCGGTACCTACCACCTGGCGAGGGAGATCAGAAAATTGGGTATCCCGATGGTTGTCACGCCGATCTTTTTTACCCGTCATTCATGGCCGGTCATCCGAACGGTCGTGACTGTCGACCGCACCCTCCGCAAGCTGGCCCCCGGCACCTGGACCGACTACAGCATTGCCGCGGAGATCTGTTCGTGGTCCCGCATCGTGCTGCCGAACACCCGCCGGGAAGCGGACCTCATCGAGCGAGGCTTCGGGATTCCGCGCGAACGGGTCGAGGTAATCCCCAACGGAGTCGAAGAACGATTTTTTCACGCCGATCCGAAACTGTTCAGCGAGAGCTATCATGTTGAGGGTTTTGTTCTCAATGCCGGCCACATCGGGCCCGCCCGGAAAAACGTCGTGAGGCTGATCCGAGCGCTCGAAGATCTCAATGTCCCGGCCGTCATTATCGGGAGGATCGAGCAGAGCGAAGAAGGCCGGCGCTGTCTTGAGCGGGCGAAGCAGAATCCCCGCCTGACCGTTCTTGATTCCCTCCCGCACGAATCAGACCTTCTCGCATCCGCGTATGCCGCGTGCGACGTTTTTGCGCTCCCGTCACTGTTCGAGACACCGGGTATCGCCGCGCTCGAGGCGGCGCTTGCGGGCGCGAAAATTGCGATTACCAAGTACGGCGGGACAGAGGAATATTTCGGCTCCCATGCCGAGTATGTTGAACCCACCTCCGTGGAATTGATCCATCACGGGATCGTCACCGCACTCAATAAACCAAAGGACGGAGCGCTGAGGGATCATGTCCGCGGCGAGTATCTCTGGGAGCGAGTTGCGGAAAAAACCGCCCGCGCGTACGAACGCCTCCTCTCATCGGTTTGATCTTGCATCTGAAATACCTATATTCACCGCCTGTCGAATGATAAAACACTCCTCTGCTTGAACACAGATCCCGGACGCGCTCGGTTGATCGGGGGCCTATGAGAGAAAAAGGGTTTCTGCTGGTCGTCGATGGTCCCAGTGCGGTTGGAAAATCGACGATCGTCCGGGGGCTGCTCGATCTTAGGGACATTCATTTTGATTTGATCAAACGATACACGACCAGGATGAGGCGGGAGTCGGACAACGACGAGGATTTGTATGAATTTATCCCGCAATCTGAATTCCAGGCGTTAGCGGCCCGCGGCGCGTTTCTTGAGCATAAGTGCTACAAATTCGGAATGTGTTATGGCCTGCCGTTAAAGGAAACATCCGAATCGCTCGGGCGCGGGAACCACGCGGTCGCGATGACGGTGAGATCGGCGGTGAATAGTTCGTTCGGCGTTTTCGTGAGCGCTTCATTAGATACGATCAAAGAGCGCCTCCTCTCCCGAAAGACCCACACGCCGGAGCAGGTCGCGGAACGGATGGGAAATGCGGCGGATTCAACCCGGTACCTGCCGCTCTATGACCTTGTGGTGATGAACGAAGGGAGGAGCGTTACGGAGGTTGTCGAGGAGATCAAGAATAAATTCCTGGCGCGGGTCCGGAAGCGGGGGAGTGTGTGAAAGCCGCGAGCGGGTCGGCATTGCTCGCGGTCTGCTTGATTCTGGGATCTTTTTCGGGCTGCGGGCCATCGCGATCGACGCTCTATCCATCCTTTCCGGAACAAAAAAAACAGTTCGCGAGCGTCGGAATCGTGATGGATTACCTCGTCATCGACGGCCTCTTCGGAGATACGAACAAGGTCGACATCGTTGAAAACAAGCGTATCGCCGGAAGACTCCTCGCCGATTGTGCCGACAGCCTGAGCCGCAAGGGTTACCCCGTGCGAATGACGACCCTCTCCTCGATGGGATTACTCATGAAGCAGGAGAAGGGCTACAAAGTTGCACAGACCGCGAACGCCCGTTCCGAAGAGCTGCAGATCGCGCATCCCCCGTTTCTGATCGACACCTTATTCCTGCCCGACACGATTCTTGAACACCTGGTCCACGTTTATTCTTCCCTTATCAATCTCCCGGAAAAGCGACGCGACGTGTCATTCGTGATTCCGGAGGCGATGCCGATCGGAAAACGGATCAATTGCGAAATGATCGCAATCGTGCTCGCCGGAGGATTCAATGAGCCCGTGAGCATGGGGGTCGGAAAGGCGACCGTCAACGGAAGCGTGACGGGCGGAATCATCGGGCTGCAGTCGGTCTCCCAGCTCTCGATGTTGTTTTTTGTGATCGATGCAAGGAACGGCGAGATTATCTGGGAGGATCGGCGCTTCATGTCGGGCGGGGTTCTGTATCCCGATAAAATTCTGGGCATGGCGAGGGAACTTGTCGCAGAGCTCCCTTGAGGAGCCACTTCTCGGGTTGGCCCGCGCGATTCCGCGCGCTCCAGGCCGCACTACCCCGGATCCTCCGGGGAAATGAACCGGAACCCCCGACATACGATACCGTTCGCTGGATCTTCCTTCGCGTCATCGGGCTCATCTACCTCGTAGCTTTTCTCTCCCTCGGTGCTCAGATCCTCGGACTGATCGGCGAAGATGGAATTCTTCCCGCCCAGCAATTCTTCCGGGCCGTCCGTGAATCTTACGGGGCGGGCGCTGCGTGGCGCTTTCCGAGTCTCGGTTTGCTCGGGGCAGGGGATACGGTTCTCCAGGCGCTTTGCTGGGGCGGCGCGGCGGCGGCGTTACTTCTCACGGTGGGGGTTGCCCAGGCGCCGATGCTTGCCCTGTCGTGGCTGCTCTATCTGTCGCTCGTCGTGGCGGGACAGGAGTTTCTTTCGTTCCAGTGGGACATCCTGCTGCTCGAGACCGGCTTTCTTGCGATTTTCTTTGCGCCAGGGCAATTACTTCCGAGACTCTCCGCCCCGGGCGCGCCCTCTGGGACGATGATCCATCTGTTCCGCTTGCTCTTATTCCGGCTGATGTTTTTCTCCGGCTATGTCAAACTTGCTTCCGGCGACGAATCGTGGAGAAGCCTCACGACACTCACGTTTCATTATGAGACTCAGCCGCTCCCCACGCCCGTAGCCTGGTATGCCCACCAGCTGCCCCTCTGGTTTCAGGAAATCTCGTGCACGATCATGTTTATAATCGAGCTCGGCGTGCCGTTTCTTTTCTTCGCCCCCCGAAGACTGCGTCTCATCGCCTGCGGGACGGTTTCGGTTTTCATGACGGTCATTATGCTCACAGGGAATTATACGTTCTTTAACTTTCTGACGCTGGCTCTCTGCCTCACATTGCTCGACGACGCGGCGTTGAAGTCGCTCGTGCCGGGGAGGGTCCGGGAAAAGATCCGTACGAACACTCCGGCCCGCAGGAGCCCGATCAGACTCGGCCTTGCGGTTCTCATTGTTTACCTGAACCTCGTTCAGTTTTACCACCTGTTTCTTGGACGTGCCTCCTTGCCGGACCCGGTCGGCTCAATTGAGGGTTGGCTCGCTCCTTTCGATCTGGTGAACCGCTATGGGCTCTTTGCCGTCATGACCCGGCCGCGGCTGGAAATCATCATCGAAGGAAGCGACGACGGATCGACATGGAAGGAATACGGGTTCAGATATAAGCCGGGCGATCTTCGCCGTCCCCCGCCCTGGGTTGAGCCGCATCAACCGCGACTGGACTGGCAGATGTGGTTCGCGGCCCTCGGAACATATGCAGAAAACCGATGGTTTGTGAACCTCTGTGTTCGCCTGCTGCAGGGATCGCCGGAGGTATCGGGGCTCCTCGACGATAATCCGTTCGGTGGGAGGAGACCCAAATACGTTCGGGCCGAGTTGTACGTTTATCACTTCACTGATGCTGCAACAAGACAAAAAACCGGGAACTGGTGGAGTCGCGAGTTGGAAGGGCACTATTTACCCCCAATCTCCCTCAGAACCGAATAGGGGTACCCCCGCAAAAAGGCCTTTTTGAACGGGCTTGATGTATCCTGCCGGAAACTTCCCAAAATGCGGATCCAGGCAGTTCCCGGTGACTTCCGGCAAAAGTCCGTTTGACATTAGAACAAAACTCCTTATATTCCTGATCAGCCATGGAGGAGCTCACGCTATGAGCGAGGCGAGGCAAAATATCGATACGCAAAAAGGAGATCCGCAATGAAGCCGACGAGCGAAAAATCAACAAGGACTCCGCGAGCGAAGAAACCGGCCCTCAGGACCACGACGATCAAGCAGAAGGAGTTCATCCGCGCGAAGCCCGTCGAAATCTATGACGCGCTTCTGAATGAACAAAAGCATTCGGCATTTACGGGTGCCCGAGCAACATGCGAGCGCCGGGTCGGCGGCCGGTTTACCGCGTGGGATGGCTATATTTCCGGGAAAAACCTCAAGCTTGAAAACGCGAGCCGGATCGTGCAGGAATGGAAGACGACGGAATGGCCGAGCGGGTGCAAACCCTCCCTTCTTGAATTGAAATTCAAGGTCAAAGGCCGGGGCACGGAGGTGACGATGATACAGAAAAACGTTCCTTCGATACAGGCCGACAATTATCGCAGGGGATGGATCGATTACTACTGGCAGCCTCTCAAGAAGTATTTTTCGGGGAATCGTTGGAAAACAAGCTTCGAATTCTGATACTGGAGGATGACCCCAGCGATGCGGAGCTGGCGGAGAGTACGCTGCGGCGGGGGTCAATCGAATTCACGGCGAGGCGCGTAGACACGAAGGAGGCATTCCTGCGCGCGCTGGATGAGTTCAGTCCGGACGTCATCCTCGCAGACTACTCTGTTCCGTCGTTCGGAGGCATGGCCGCTCTCGACATTTGCCAGAGACGATGCCCCCAGGTTCCTGTCATCGTGGTCTCCGGAACGATCGGAGAAGAGTTTGCCATTGAGACGCTCAAGCAGGGGGCGACCGATTACGTCCTGAAGCATCGATTGTCCAGGCTCACTCCTGTCGTCCGCCGGGCGCTGCGTGAGGCGGAGGGCCGGGTCAAGCGAAGCCTGATGGAGGAAGCCCTTCGCGAGAATGAGAGGAAGTTTCGTGAATTGTTCAATAATTTGTACGATGCCGTTTTCCTCTACCAGCTTACGAAGGATTTCAAGCCGGGCCGCATATTGGAAGTAAACGATACGACCTGCCGCCTTCTCGGCTACGAGCGATATGAACTTCTCGAGATGTCGCGCGGCAGCATCGAGACTAAGGAAGGGATGGATGAGCTCACGAAGATCCTGCGCAACAGGGGGGAGAGCGGAAGCTTCACGTTTGAAACGACCCTGATCTCAAAACTTGGAGCAAAGATTCCCTTTGAGATCAACACGCGGATCTTCAATATGAAGGGCGAATCAGTGGTTCTCTCGATTGCCCGCGATATCACCGACCGGAGGCAAGCGCAGGCGGCGCAGGAAAAGCTCATTCAAGAGCTTCAAGGCGCGCTCGCGCAGGTAAAATCTCTCAAAGGCCTCCTGCCGATCTGCTCGTGGTGCAAGCGAATCCGGGACGACAAAGGGTACTGGCTTGAAGTCGAGGCGTATCTGCACGATCACACCGATGCCGATTTCAGCCACGGCATCTGCCCGGAATGCACCGCGAAATATAAGAAGATGGTTATCGATAGGCGCACAGGCCGGGCGGTCCAGAGCGGTTCATCGGGGGGTGAGTAGTCCAATCTGAAGCGATTATTTGTTCTTCCGCTCCTGATCTGTTTTCTGCCCCTCGCGGCAATTCCGAAGCCGCCGCAGGATTCCTCCTCAACATCTCCTGATCTTCTCAAACCGATTCCAACCGACACTGCGGTCACCGCCGGCTCCCTTGCGAACGGCCTCACCTACTACATACGGACGAACCGGAAACCCGAGAAGCGCGCAGAGCTGAGGCTTGTGGTTAACGCGGGCTCAATCCTCGAAGATGACGATCAGCGCGGGCTCGCCCACGTCGTCGAGCACATGGCATTTAACGGGACGGCCCATTTCAAAAAGCAGGAACTCGTCAACTATCTCGAATCGATCGGCATGCGCTTCGGCCCCGATCTGAACGCCTACACGAGCTTCGACGAGACCGTCTACATGCTCCAGATTCCGACGGACACCCCTTCCATCGTGGAAAAGTCATTCGAGATCATGGAAGACTGGGTCCACTCGATCAGTTTCGATGATGATCAAATCGACAAGGAGCGCGGAGTGGTCATTGAAGAATGGCGGATCGGCAGGGGAGCCGGGGCGAGGATGCGGGACAAACAGTTCCCGATTCTTTTCAAAAATTCGCGCTACGCGGAACGCCTCCCCATCGGCGAGAAATCGATTCTCGATCACTTCCGGCACGAAACGCTCCGCCGGTTTTACAGGACTTGGTACCGGCCGGATCTCATGGCGGTAATCGCCGTCGGGGATTTCGATCGAGCTCATATCGAAGAGCTGATCCGCCGGCATTTTTCAAACGTCCAGCTCCCGGGCAGCCCGGAAAACCGGCGCTTCTACCCGGTCCCCGATCATGACGAGACGCTCTTCGCGATTGCGACCGATTCGGAGGCGACGCTTTCGACCGCCGGGATCAACTACCTCAGGGAGGTGGAGGCTGAGACAACGGAAGCCGACTACCGGCGCTCGATCGTCGAAGCGCTGTACAACGGTATGCTCAATGAACGGCTCGCTGAGCTGACAAAAAAAGAGGATCCGCCCTTCCTCTTCTCCTCGTCCTCAAGGGGCAATCTGGTCAGAACGAAAGGCGCGTATTCTATAGAAGTCGGGGTTAAGGACAACGGCATTCTCCGTGGCATCGCCGCAGCACTCACCGAGGGCCAGCGCGTCAAGCTGTTCGGGTTCACGCAGCCGGAACTGGATCGGAGGAAGAAGGAATTTCTTCGATATATTCAGCAAGCGTACAATGAGCGCGACAAGACTGAATCTGATAATTTTGCATCGGAACTCATCCGCCACTATCTCGAGCGGGAACCGATCCCGGGAATCGCCTACGAATTCGAATTATACAAAAAATACCTTCCGACGGTAACCCTCTTGGAGGTCAATCGGCTCGCGGCACGATGGATGAGCGACCGTAACAGGGTCATCCTGGTAAACGCGCCCAAGAAGGCCGGAAATATCACACCGTCTCCTGAAGAGCTTCGTGCCGTGTTTGATTCGGTCGCGCGGAAACAGCTCCGCCCGTATGTCGACACACTTTCGAAGAGTGCCCTTTTGAGCGCCGAGCCGGCGCCGGGTGCCGTGGTTAAAGAAAAGGCATTATCCGAGATCGGGGTGA
>VBOC01000011.1 GCA_005877655.1 Ignavibacteria bacterium | reverse complement strand
AATGCCTCGTCATTCCTGAACTTGAGCGTGTCGCCAATTTCATATCCGAAGGTCTTGCCGTTCTTCAGGAGATCGACAAGTTCTTCCTTCTTCCGTTCGTCGATGTATCGTTTGATCGTAACTCCCGTCGCGCCGCGGAACAGGCGTTCCATATCCGCGGCATCGATACCGACATCTGCGGCCATTCGTTTCAAGGGACTGCCGCTCCGCCAATGCTGTTCGACGTATTCAAGAACTCTGGATCGGCGCTGTTCCGGGTTTGCCATGCGAGTACACTGCGGACGTTTTCCCCTTTTCACGGCCACACTATCAGAAACCGGCCGAATGACGAAATCGTTCCCGAATCCGGCATTCTTCTGGCATCTCACCCCGAAAATCCGTATTTTGACATCCGCCGCCGGACCCGGCGGCTGCCTCCCCAAGGGGGGCCCAACAGATCCCGCACGATCTACTGAAGTCTTCACACATAACTCCGACGGAGGATTGTATGATTCGATTCAAGGGGATTCTTATGGTTTCATTATTTCCAATGCTTTCGGCACTTTCGGCGGAATCGCCAAGTTCCAAGATTTTTCCTTATCAGATCAATCAAGTAACGCTTGACAACGGGCTGAAAATGGTCTCGATTCCCTTCGACAGTCCGGGCATCGTGGCCTACTACACGGTCGTTCGCACCGGTTCCCGCAACGAGATCGAGCCCGGGAAATCGGGGTTTGCGCACTTTTTTGAACACATGATGTTCCGGGGAACGGAGAAATACCCCAAGGACAAATTCACGGCGGCGCTGAAATCGATCGGAGCTGACAATAACGCGTACACATCCGACGACGAGACGGTCTATCATACCGTCGCGAGCGCGGACGCCCTGGAAACGATGATGGATATCGAAAGCGATCGCTTCATGAACCTGAAGTATTCCGAAGAGGATTTCAAGACCGAGGCGGGCGCGATCCTCGGCGAGTATAATAAGAATTCCTCGAACCCGTTCCAGGCGATTGAGGAAAAAGTCCGGGAGTCCGCGTACGACGTTCACACCTACAAGCACACGACCATGGGTTTCCTGCGGGACATCCAGAACATGCCGAACCAGTACCAGTACAGCCTCACGTTCTTCGACCGGTGGTACCGCCCGGAGAACTGCGTGGTCGTTGTGGTGGGCGACTTCCGGCAGGAGAAGCTCATCGAGCTCGCAAAAAAGTATTACGGCGGCTGGAAGCGCGGAAGCTATACGCTGAATGTTCCCGCCGAGCCGCCCCAGAAAGCGGAGAAAATTCTCGACCTGCCCTGGAAAGCCAAGACGCTGCCGATCCTCACGGTCGCGTACCATTCACCCGCCTTCAGCGACCGGGAGATCGATATGCCCGCGGTGAGTCTGTTCGACGAGGTCGTATTCTCCCAGACGTCCGATTTGTATCGGAAACTCGTCGTCGAGGACCAGTTGGTCGAATTTGTGAACGGGAGTATTGATGAAACCCGGGATCCCGGTCTCTTTTATGTCTTTGCGCGCGTCAAGGACGCGAAGAATATCCAGAAGGTAAAGGATGCGGTCTATCAGGCGATCGAGGATGCAAAAACGAAGCCGGTAACGGCGGAGCGGCTTGAGTCGATCAAGTCGCACGTTAAATACGACTTTGCGATGGGCCTCGATAACGCCGATCATGTGGCGAACATGGTAAGCCATTATATCAAACTGACGAATGACCCCGAATCGGTCAACAAGGTCCACGCTCTTTACGATCAGGTCACCCCGGCAGAGATCATGGCCGTGGCAAAGAAATACTTCACCCAGGATAACCGCACGGTGCTCCTGCTGACGCAGCAGCAACAGCAACAGGAGGTAAAGCAATGAACCGCACAAGAATTTTCTGTATTCTCACGCTCGCTGCGATGGCGCTCACAACAACTCTTTCGGCTCCGGATCAGTCCGGCCTGAAATTCACGCAGCTCCAGAGCTCCAATTCACCCCTTGTCACATTTCGCATCATCCTTCGCCGGGGAGCGATCGATGACCCGAAAGGGAAGGAAGGACTCAACGCTCTTACGGCCGCCCTCATCGCCGAAGGCGGTACCAGAGAGCTCACCTACCCGCAGGTTGTGGAGAAACTGTATCCCTGGGCGGCCGGCATCGACGTACAGCGGGATGACGAGATCACGACATTCATCGGCGACGTGCATCGCGACCATCTCGACGAGTTTTACAAGCTCTTCGCCGACCTGCTTCTCCGGCCGCGCTTCGATCCCGCTGATTTCCAACGCGTTAAAGACCTCGCTCTCAATTATCTGAAGAACACACTGCGGGGAACGAACGACGAGGGTCTCGGGAAGCAGGCGCTCAACGCGTTTATCTTTGACGGGACGCCGTACGGGAAGCCGGAGGGGGGAACCGTCCAGGGACTCACGGGAATCACTCTCGAGGATGTCAAGGACTGGTATGCAACCCACTACACGCAGTCCAACCTCTGGATCGGCATTGCGGGCGGATATCCTCAAACCCTCCCCGACAGGATTCGCGCTGACTTCTCCGTCCTCCCGGCGGGAACACACGTGGAGGCGCCATTGACGAAGCCTTCGGACATCAAGGGCATGGAGGTGATGGTCGTGGAGAAACCCACGCGTGCGTATGCCGTTTCGATGGGCTACCTGATTGATCTCACGCGCAACGCGAAGGATTTCTACGCCCTGCTTGTCGCAAACTCCTATTTCGGAGAGCACCGGACGTTCAACGGCGTTCTGATGAACCGCCTGCGCGGCGACCGGGGTTTAAATTACGGCGATTATTCCTACATCGAGAAGTTCGTCGGCGGGCTCGGAAGCGGGAGCACGTTCCCCCAACTGAACACGCCGCGAAGGCAGCAGTGCTTCAGCATCTGGCTCCGGCCCGTTCAGCCGGAGAATACGCACTTCGCGATCCGGAACGCGCTCTATGAACTGAAGCGACTCGTCGAGAACGGAATCTCCGAATCGGACTTCCAGCAGACGCGAAAATTCGTGATCAATTATTCAAAGCTCTGGGGGTCGACGCTGAGCCGGCGGCTCGGGTATCTGATGGATTCGGAATTTTACGGTTCCGATTATTACATCGACAGGATCGAGCGCGAACTCAAGGCGCTCACCGCGGCCGACGTCAATGCCGCGATCAGGAAATATCTGCACCCCAGCGACATCAAGATCGCCGTTGTCGTGGATGAAGGGAAGGGACAGGAGTTCTATTCGGCGCTTTCGGCGAACACGCCGTCCCCGATCAAGTACCAGTCCCCCGTCTCGCAAAAAATACTCGATGAGGATAAACTCATCTCGGTATTCCCGTTGACGGTCAACAAGGAGAGGTCGAAGGTCGTCGGGTCGAAGGACCTGTTCGAGAAGTAGCCGGGAAATAGCATTGAATGAAAATAGGCGTCCGTGTCAAACCGAACGCGCATAAGAATGAAGTGACGCGGCTCGACGGGAACCGGTATCTCGTGAGCGTGACGGCCCCGCCCTCCGGGGGAAAGGCAAACTCAAAATTGATCGAACTGCTCTCGGATTATTTTGATATGCCAAAAAGCCGGATTACGATTGTGAAGGGTGCGGGCGTCCGCGAGAAAGTCGTGGAAATAATCTGAACCTGGCCCTCGGGCCTCCGATCGGCTCTCTCAAACTGACTCGTTGCGTCACTCCCCCCCGTTGGCTACATTCCAGCCGAGCAAAGCGTGAAAAAGAGGAATCTCAAAGGATTAACCCTTCGCGAGCTCGAGGACTTCTCGGCCTCGATCGGCGAACAGAAATATCGCGGAAAGCAGCTCTTCGAATGGATCTACCGGAAAGGAGCCTCTACGTTTGCCGGGATGACTTCGCTCTCCGCGGCCCTCCGCAAAAAGCTCGAATCGGCCGCGGCGCTTGAGACCATCGGGCTCGTAGAGCAGCGGCGACTTTCCGACGGAAGGCGAATCGAAAGCGTCCTGATCCCTCCCCGGACAGCCTTCCACGGTTCCGAGGCGAGCGAAGAGGAAGAACAGAAGCGGCTGACTCTCTGCGTATCGACGCAGGTCGGCTGCCCGCTCGATTGCAAGTTCTGCGCCACCGCGACGATGGGGTTCCTTCGCAATCTCACCGCCGGCGAGATCATCGACCAATTGCAGCGGGTGAAGGAGATTTCAGGCAGGCGCATCACGAACCTCGTCTACATGGGAATGGGAGAGCCGCTCCTTAATTATGAAAACGTCATGAAATCCATCGACATCATCAGCACGGGGATGGGAATCGCCGCCAGGCGCATGACCGTGTCCACCGCGGGCTGGGCGCCGAAGATCCGGCAAATGGCCGATGAAGGGCGAAAGGTCAAGCTGGCGATTTCTCTGCATACGCTTGATCCCCGGGCGCGCACGGAACTGATGCCGATCAACCATCGCTTCGGTCTCGACGAACTCGTGGACGCGGCTGAATATTACTACCGGAAAGTAAAACTGCGCATTACCTTTGAATATATTCTCTTTGCCGGCTGGAATGACCGTGAAGAGGATGCGGCGGGCCTCGTGAAACTTTCAAAAAAGGTTCCGTGCAAAATTAACATCATCCCGTTTCACAGCATCGCGTTCACAAAACCGCGGGGTCTTGCCGCTTCGCTCCAAGCCTCCCCCGGGGAGAGGGCGGAGGCCTTCGTCCGCCGGCTCCGTGAAGCGCACCTGAGCGTCTTTGTCAGAAGCAGTGCCGGCGAAGACATTGTCGCCGCCTGCGGGCAACTCGCCGTCGGGTCGGAAACCGGCCCGCTCCCGCCAGGCGGGACGAAGCCGGTAATCCCGCGCCGCTCCCTCCCCGTCGCATGAAGATCCGCCATTCGCTCGCATTCCTTTTGTTTGTTTCAACGGTACGCGCCGGTGAGAACCCGCTGCCGACCGAGCATGTTGCTCGCGAACGGACCTACCATGTCCTTCATTACAAATTGAACATTGCGATCGACGAGAAAGCAAAAACCTGCGCAGGCGATGTGACAATCCGACTCGTGCCCCTCAGGCCGCAATTGGATGAAATCCGTCTCGATGCGGCCGGGATGAAGATCGCGAAGGTGGCGATGGCCCGGCGATCGCTGGAATTCAAAACGGCCGGTGAGACGCTCTTCGTGGCGCTGGATAAGCCGTACGGGCTCGCCGATACGCTGACGCTCGTCATTTCCTATTCCGTGGCGTCGCCCCGGAAGGGCCTGTACTTCATCGCCCCCGACAGCGGATATCCGGAAAAGCGCTACCAGGTGTGGACACAGGGGGAGGCGGAAGACAATCATTTCTGGTTTCCCTGCTACGATTTTCCCAACGATCTGGCCACGAGCGAGATGATTGTCACGGTTCAGGATCGGTTCACCGCGATAAGCAACGGGCGGCTGGTGGAGGTACAGCACGACCGGAAGAATCATACCTCGACCTACCACTGGCTGGAGGGCAAACCCCACGTATCCTACCTGATCTCCCTCGTCGCCGGCGAATACGTCGAGGTGAAGGA
>VBOC01000048.1:18790-20750 GCA_005877655.1 Ignavibacteria bacterium | reverse complement strand
CGTTATCGGGAGGGATCATCTCGACTGCGGATCGGTTGCGTCGCCGAACCGGGAAACCGAGAAGATGAAGGACGGCAGCGATGCGATTGCCGACTGGCCCATCCTGAATGCCCTGTTAAACGCCGTCGGGGGGGCGAGCTGGGTCAGCGTTCACCACGGAGGCGGCGTCGGCATCGGTTTGTCGATTCACGCCGGCATGGTCATCGTGGCTGACGGGACGAAGGAAGCCGCCCGCCGGCTCGAACGGGTACTCACGTATGACCCCGGGACCGGCATCATCCGGCATGCAGATGCCGGCTATGAGCGGGCGATCGAGATCGCGAAGGAGCGCGGACTAAGAATTCCGATGCCGCGGTGATCTTGCCAGCCATTTGTGCCTTTCTTTTACTTTCCGCACAAACAAATCCGAAATTTAACGTCCAGCTGCGGGTCGATTACTCTGCGGCGGAACGATGCATCGAGCTGTTCCGGGATCAGCCTGTCAGCACGCAAACGCTCGTCGATCTAAGGGGAAACCGCATCGCCGCCTCAACGACAGGCCTGATTGCCGGCCGGGGGTCGGTCGCCGAGCAGCTCATAGGCTACCTCGACTCTCTTAAGTATCATGAGATCATCAGAGACGATATCTATCACCTGGAAAGCGCCCGCCAGAATGCAACGGAGATCAAGCGGCTGCTCGATGAAATGGAGAAGCGGAATTTCGGCCGGAAAGTCATCTCAACCGTCGAGCAGATTTTTCCGGCGGATGCAGTCGTTTCGATTACGGTGCCGGTGTATGTCGTCGCTCTCGGACACGAGAACGCCGACGCATATGTTCGCCGCATACAGTGGGACGGCGACATTCCGAAATTTCTCGGCGAGGGAGAAGGGGAGCTTACCATTGTCGTCAACCTTTCTCAATCGGTGAAGTATGGAGGGGATCTCGAGGAGCGGTACGTTTCGCTGTTGGGAGTGGTAGCGCACGAACTATTCCATGCGGCATTCGGCGCCTATAAGGATCAGTCGAAGCGGTGGCAGCGCTATTACAGGACGCACGGAAGGGCGTTTGATCAACTTCTCGATCTGACACAGAATGAGGGGATCGCTTACTATCTGTCGCTTGATCAACGCGGGCACGGGTACTTGCCCCGAGATTGGGATTCAAGGACGAGAGAAGCGATTGCTTCCTTCAATAGGAATGCCGCCGAGCTCCTGTCGGAAAATCTTACCCCCCAGCGCGCATCGGAACTGTTGAGGACGGCTAACCTGAGCGGATACTGGGACAGCTACGGTTCGATGGCGGGGATGTTCATGGCGAGGGAAATAGACCTGCAACTGGGGCGGAGTGCCTTAATTGAGACAATTTCGGCGGGCCCATCTGATCTATTCGGGAAATACATCCTTCTTACTGAAAGGGATAGCAATCTCCCGAAGCTCTCGGACCTGTTGAATCGCCAAATTAGGGGGAAATGATGGGATTTGACGAAATATATCAAGATGAGGGCACATTCCCTAAACCATCTATATTTTGAGGCCAGTGCTTGATAAGTTGTGGACTTCCCGAAAAATTTTCTGTATATTCACATCCATCATAACCCTAAGAGCGGCCATAGGATTATGGAACTTTTTTAAAGTGAAACCGTAGCCATCTCAAACAAGGGTTGAAAACTCATTGAATACAATTAATTTTTTCCAGAAAGACGAGGACAGGCTGAAGCTCGGAGTCGAGGGCGTCTACCCGGATCATCTCGTCGAACAGGGCAAAGGAAAGCCCGACACACGGAAAGCCGTCAATGAAACCCTCACGAGGCCCTGGATCAGACACTACTTCATCATGCAGCTCCTTCGCGACACGAGGTCGCAGGATGAAGTGATCCTCAGGGACAATAACCTCATCGAGATTTTCAGGACGACCGTTCCTCTTGCCGAGAATTCGTTCGCCGAGAGTTCGATGAGCTCGTGGCAGATGTTCCTCAGCAGC
>VBOC01000048.1:11946-18726 GCA_005877655.1 Ignavibacteria bacterium | reverse complement strand
ATCGAGCAGCTTGAGCTCGAACCGCCTACCTCCAATCCGCAGCACGGCGATCAATTCTACGACGACTCGCGGGCGCTGAGGAAGATCCCCCGGGTTCCGATCAAGCTCTTCATTTCCCTGACCGGAAACGAAAAGGAGCGGCTCATCGAGATTCTTCGTCAGTGCGTCATGAACAATCCCCATAATACGGATGCCGCGCTCCTGACCTATTCGTTTCTCAAAGCGTGGAATCGCAGCCGTGATTTTCTCGAGCTCGCGCGTCTGGAGGGACGGACGGAGCTCGAAGAATGGTATTACTGGATCGAGGGCGACATGAAAAGCCTCGGCGCGCTCAGGCGCGAGGCGGGGGACCACGCCACCTGCTTTTTCATTTATGACCGGGCGTTCCTGACGTCCTCGGAATACAAGGAAATTGCAGACTGGTTCCTGAAGGAGAGCGAGTTCAAGTCGGCCTATCACTTCTATTATAAGGCGAAGCAGTTCGAGACGGCGATCGAGCTTTTGCAAAATATCAGTCCGAAGGAATTCGGAGAGTTGACGAACCTCCGGCGCCTCTCAAAGGGCGAAAAGCCGATCGAACTCGCGGGCGAAGCTTCGAAATTTGCCGCTTTATACGAGGAAGAGATGGAGACTCTGCGGGGATTTGCCCGAATCCGCTCGGCCGAAACGTACAAGCAGGTCGCCGTGAAGGCCCGGCAGCATTTCGACCGCGAAACCATCGAGACGAAATACGCATTCGGGGAGCTTACCGACGATGAATACCAGCGGCTCATCCGGCAACTGGCGGAGAGGGCGCAATGAACAACATGGCCCTGAAGCTCGGACTCGAGCGATGCATGAGCTGCGACCACCGATGGATCGACTACGAAGGGGTCCGCGGATCATGTTACATCTGCGGAAGCACGAGTATTTCGGAATGCGTTTCCCTTCGCGACATCCGGGAGGCAATCGGCGCTCTCCGGAGAGAAGACTCGAAATACCTCGACACGCATGCGAAACGAACGATCATCCTCAAGCAGCGCTACCGGGAGATCGCCGAGCTCTCACTCTCCCGCGCACAGGAAGTGTACGCAAAAGTAAAAGACCACTATGCGCGCGGAAATGTTTCCGACAAGGTCGTCGATCAACTGATCGTTGCCTTCCGCTTATTCTCGGAACTCGGGCTGCATAAGTCCGCCGCCTCGGTCGCCTATATGGCGGCCATGGGCTATACCCAGCGCGGCATCGATAAGGAAATCCGCGTCGTCGACGACCTCACCGATCTCGTCGCCGCGAGACAGTGGTTCATGCGGCTGGGCGCGAAGGACTGGGAAGCGGCGATCAATCTCCACATCGGTGAGAAGGCGCTCTCGACGATCAGCAACGATCCGAACCTGTTGCAAATGATGAGCCAGGTCTCTCTCTGGCATTTTTACAAGGCGCGGGATCATTTCTTCGAATTGCGCAACCCGAAAATGGTCGAGCGCATTCAATTCGACCTGGAGCGTGCGGCTCAGCTTCTCACGACCTACACGCAGGAGGTATCCCAGATCGAAGCCGCCAAGATCGGCGCCCGGTCCACGCTCAAGCACGGTGAAAACGTCCGCAAGGGATTGGAGGCGTTCGGGCAGTCGGTTCATGACGGCCTGAGAACCCTGGGCGAACACATTGAAAGTTACGGAGGAAATATCGGACGCGCGCTCCAGTCGTCCTCTTCAGCCTTCAGCGCCAATATGACGAACGCGATGTATACCATCGCCGCCTCCTCGAAGTTCCGCGGCCGATCGCTGGATAAGCGCATGTCGGAGGTCGGGCAATTGATCTCGACGACGGTCCGCGAAGTGCCGGAAGGGTTCTTTCAGCCGGTGAAGGAACTGGGCGCCAAGTTTGCTCTCGGCTCGGCCGGCGGCAGCTCACAGCGCGATCTGACCAGCGAGCCGACGGTCATCAATCTGGCGGAGAGCGTGATGTCGGAGGTCAAGCGATCGCAGGAGAGCCTCAAACATCTGGATGAACCTGCGATCAAGCTGACCGGAACGCTTCTTGACACGCTGGTATCCAAAGGCATTACCAAGGTCGTCGAAGAGGTCGAAGAGCAGAGAGCCGGTCAGAAGAGTTAGAGAGCCACCATTCCTTCAGGTTCGTGAACCATCCGTCCGATGCCGCCTCAGTCCGACTCGCTCAGCGACGCAGGACTTTGCGCCTCATGCCGGCATGCCCGCCGGATCGAGAGCGCGAAGGGCTCGGATTTCATCCAGTGCACCCTCTCCCGAACTGATCCCTCGTTTCCGAAGTACCCGGCGCTGCCGGTCATCCGCTGCCGCGGATACGAGCGGCTTCCGGATCCCGGTGAGGTGAAGACGAAGCATCCGAAATGAAACGGCTTATCATCAGGCCTCTCACCCGGAGGCATGCATCCGCTTTTCTTTCATTGGTCGACGGACTGGCCGACTATGAAAAGCTCCGGCGGCCGACGCGCTCGGCGCGAGCCCGCCTGTTACGCGACGGGCTTGGACGGAAAAAGCGGTTCAATGCGCTCCTTGCGACGGTCGGCGGCAGGCCGGTCGGTTATGCAATTTTCTTCGAAACATACTCATCGTTCCGGGCGAATCCGACGCTCTTTCTTGAGGACTTGTTTGTGGCTCCGGAACACCGGAATGAGGGAATCGGCCTCCGATTGTTTCAACGATGCCTCGCCGAGGCGCGCCGCCGCCGCTGCGCCCGGATGGAATGGATTGTCCTTGATTGGAATAAGCCTGCGATCCGATTCTACCGAAGGCTCAAGGCGCGCTGGATGAAGGATTGGCTGCTCTACCGGCTCGACCTCTGATGCCGAACACTCGAATGCACGCAATCTGTGGCCGCGCATGAATCTTGCCCTTATTAATATCAAGCAACTGGTCACCGTGCCGTCAGACGGGAAGCGCGTCAAGACAGGAGCCGGGATGTCGTCCCTGGGCTTGATCGAGAATGCCGCAGTGCTCATAGAAGCGGACAAGATCACATGGATCGGCCGCATGGAGGAGTTGTCGATGAGCAGTCTGGGAGAAGCCGACGTGCTCGATTGTCTCGACCGGGTGGTGATGCCCGGATTTGTCGATTCGCACACCCATTTGCTCTTCGCCGGGAGCCGCGACGACGAGTTTGCGCTGCGATCGACGGGCGCTTCGTACCGGGAAATCGCCGACAAGGGAGGCGGCATCCTCAATACTGTTAAACATGTCCGCGAGGCCTCCAAGAAGGATCTGAAGAAGTACGCGCGCGGGCGGATCGGAGCAATGCTCAGGCACGGCACCACGACCGCTGAAATCAAGAGCGGCTACGGGCTGGATGCGGAGAATGAAATCAAGATGCTTGAAGCGATTCGCGAGCTCGGACACGAAGAGGTGATGACCGTCGTCTCGACATTCATGGGGGCGCACGCGGTCCCCCCCGAGCTCCAGGCGCGGAGAAAGGAGTACGTCGGTGCGATCCTGAATAACATGATCCCGTATGTCGGGTCAAAAAAGCTGGCGGAGTTCTGCGACGTGTTCTGCGAGAAAGGGTACTTCGGAGTGGACGATTGCCGGTCGATACTCGAGCAGGGAAAACAATTCGGCCTGCTGCCAAAAGTACATGCCGAGGAACTCTCGCACACGGGCGGTGCCGAGCTGGCGGCGGAAGTAAACGCGGTTTCGGCGGATCATCTGGAGCATGTCACCGCGGCGGGGATCGCCGCCCTGGCATCGAAAGAGGTTGTCGCGACCTTGCTGCCGGGCGTTTCCTTTTTCCTCAACCATCCGTATGCGCCTGCGAGGAAACTCATCGATGCCGGCGTCCCGGTGGCTCTGGCGTCGGATTTCAATCCGGGTTCTTCGATGAGTTACAGCATGCCCCTTATGATGACAATCGCCTGCACCCAGATGCGCATGTCGCCGGAGGAGGCAATTACCGCATCCACGCTCAACGCGGCTGCCGCGCTCAACCTCTCGGGGGAGCGGGGAAGCATAGAGGTCGGCAAGAAGGCGGACGCGGTCATCCTGAATATTCCCAACTATCGGTATCTCCCGTATCATTTCGGCGAGAATCACGTTGAAAAGGTCGTAAAAAACGGGGTGGTGCTTGAGTGGTGATCGGAACCGATGACAAAGATCGTTGAGTGCGTGCCAAACTTCAGCGAGGGCCGGAATCCGGACGTGATCGAGGCGATCGCGCAGAGCATTCGGGCCGTGGCCGGCGTGAGTTTGCTGAGCGTGGAGCCCGACAAGGACTATAACCGGTCCGTTGTGACGTTCGTCGGAGAGCCGGAGGCGGTTGAACGCGCAGCGTTCGAGGCGACCAGGACCGCGGGCGAACTTATCGAGATGCGGCTTCACCGCGGGGAACATCCCCGCCTCGGCGCAACCGATGTTGTTCCGTTCGTTCCCGTGTCGGGTGTGACGATGGAGGAATGCGTGCGCATCGCGCGCTCATTCGGAAAGCGGGCGGGAGAGGTGCTGGGTATCCCCGTGTATCTCTACGAGGAGGCAGCGGCGTCCCCTGCACGAAAAAACCTTTCCGATATACGGAAGGGAGAATATGAGGGCCTTGCGGAAAAACTAAAGGATCCTGTGTGGCGGCCCGATTACGGACCCGCACTGTTCAATCCGAAATCGGGGGCGACGGTGACGGGTGCGCGGTTCTTTTTGATTGCCTACAACGTCAATCTCAACACGAACCGGAAAGAGCTGGCCCATGAAATCGCCCTGCGAATACGCGAAAGCGGACGGACGAAGAAAGATGCAACCGGCAATGCCGTCAAAATTCCGGGTTCTCTCAAGGCGGTGAAAGCAATGGGGGTCCTCCTTGAACGGCTGAATATAGCCCAGGTTTCGATTAACCTCAATAATTTCAATATTACACCTCCACACCTCGCATTTGAAACGGTGAAGCGTGAAGCCAAGTCGCTCGGCATCGATGTCACGGGAAGCGAAGTTGTGGGGCTTATTCCGAAGGAAGCATTATTGATGGCCGGCAGGTATTATTCCGGCGATCCGGAGGCCGGCGAGAAAGGGCTGATCGACCGGGCAATCGAGTGTCTCGGACTGAGCCAGATTGAACGGTTTGAACCAGAAAAGAAGATTATCGAATATATGATCAAGGCCTGATGCGCATCCATACCAGCAAACTGAAAGCGAAAGCGGTGGACAATGATCGCGGAAACGAGGATCGATTCGAGGCCAGCGGACCCGGAGGGTTACCATGCTCGCACAATTGACTGTATCCCGATTCCTGGATGAGCTCGCCTCGGCTTCGCCTGCGCCGGGTGGTGGAAGCGCTGCGGCGCTGGCCGCGGCCGTCGGCTCGGCGCTTTCTTCCATGGTCTGCAACCTGACGATCGGCAAGAAGAAGTACGAGCAAGTCGAGGCCGAGATGAAGCGGGTTCTTCGGAAATCGGAAGAGTTGAGAAGCATATTCTCAAGTATGATTGACCGGGATGCGGCCGCATTTAATAAGGTGATGGAGGCATACTCGCTACCAAAGGAGACTGAAGATCAGAAAGCTTTGCGCACAGCAGCAATACAGGAAGCCACCAAGGAGGCAGCGCTTGTTCCGCTCGAGCTGATGAAACACGTTATTGATGCATTCGCGTTGACGCGGGTCGTTGCGGAGAAGGGGAACGTGAATTCGATCAGCGATGCAGGCGTCAGCGCCCTGATGCTTCACGCCGCCTGTGTGAGCGCCGCCCTCAATGTCCGGATCAACCTTGCCGCCATCCGCGATACGGAATTTGTCGGATGGAAGGAAGAGGAGGTTTGGGTGATCGTGGTAGACGTAGAGCCAGGATTGAGAAGAAGTTTGCGTGTGAGTGTGAAGCCGGGTATGCTTTGTCTGATCGCTTACTGGCTTTTGTGCATTTCGGGATGTCTCAAGGAAGAGACGGCCGTAACTCAAAACCCGCCTCCTCCACTGCCGGTTGAGTGCGCCGCCGATACGGTCTACCGCACCGGCCAGGCTACGTACTATGACTATGCCGACGGCGGCGGCAACTGCCTGTTCGACGCCACCCCTGCCGACCTCATGGTCGGCGCGATGAATACCGTCGATTATGCGGGTTCGGAAATTTGCGGCACATGCCTCCAGGTCATCGGGCCCCTCGATACGATCCGTATCCGCATCGTTGACCGCTGCCCCGGGTGCGGAGTAGGGGACATTGACCTAAGCCCGCTGGCGTTCTCCTTCATCGCCGATACCTCCCTCGGCAGGGTTGCGATCAAATGGCGGCGCGTCGAGTGCGGGGTTTCCGGGCCGATCGTTTACCATTTCAAGGATGGAAGCAACCAGTGGTGGACGGCGGTGCAGATTCGAAACCACCGCTATCCGGTCGCGGGGGTGGAATATCTTACCGCGCAGGGAGCGTTCAAATCGGTTTCGCGCACTAACTATAATTATTTCGTCGATACGAGCGGGATGGGGCCCGGGCCGTTTACCTTCAGGGTTACGGACATCTACGGGGACGTCCTCGTAGACACTGGAATCGTGCATCATCCGAATCTGAGCGTTGCGGGTAAAGGCCAATTCCCCGGATGCGTCCGGTAAATTGCCGGCGCAGGATTAAAGGAGGAGGAGGGAGGCGGTGCAGCCGGAGGGCCGCTATGTTGACGAATCAGACTGTTTCCCGATTTCTGAATGAGCTTGCGTCGGCTCCACCAGCGCCGGGAAAAGCGCACTCATTTCCATACTATTGCATCAATAACATCTTTTTCACAGCCGTGAAATATCCCGTTTCCAGGCGCTTGAAGTATAAGTCCTAGGATGGACCGCCCCGCTTGAACCTTGCAA
>VBOC01000048.1:0-11876 GCA_005877655.1 Ignavibacteria bacterium | reverse complement strand
AAGAGTTTTTTGAAATCTTCAGGCAGATTGGTACCTTGACGAATTAGACCCCTCAAGGACATCAACTAGAGGACTCCACGATAATTGGAGCTTCGCGTGCCCGGGATATTCCAGATCCAAAATGAATCATAGCCGCTTATTCGTGGTTTTAATCGTTGGGGTATTTTCCGGGACGCTCCAGCTCGGCGGCGCGCAAACCTGGAGCGACCCCGTTCGATTCGAATCGGCGGGAGGCATTGAATTTAGATGGCGCGACTTTTTCACTCGCACTGACACAGTTTCTCACTTCTTCGAGTGGGAATTCATGAACGATACGGATTCCTCTGCCACCTTCGAGTATGTGATCACGGGTGATAACGGAGAAGAACGAATCGGCCGAATAACATTGAAGCCGCGAAGAAAGAAGCTGTCGGGGTGGTATTTTAGCGGCGACAAGATTGTCGATGTTGCTCTCGCGAAGGTGGCTTTCGAAAGCATATCCAACAACTCCGGGTTAGGATCGGGTGCAAACAAGAGGAAGTAAGGCCGGCAACCGCAGTGTTGGAGAAAAGGGAACACCGGGATCATCGCTCGGAGTCACGTCTTTTCTTTTGTTTCTAACTCTTGTCCTAATCTACTCACTGGCTTCGTTACTTCCAGAATCCTTTCTATGGGGAGTGAATCAACTCGCGGCCGTAAGCACTCCGGTGCGTCTATTCCTAATAAGTGGGGCAATTCTCATCACTATTCCGGCTGTTTCGCGTATCCTGATAGAGCCATTTGAACGATTTCTCCGAGTTGCTGCCGAGCGCAAGAAATCTGTCTTGATCATTGCAGGCATAATTGGGGCAATTGGATCAGTGGTATTCTACCAGAACAGAATTATCACAGATATGTACGGTGACTCAAGAACATTACTGAACCTCTTGGCTGGCCGGCATTACTCAATCACGGACCTTTTTGGATTCAATGATACGGAACCGCTGACCCGTCTGATTCACCAGTCTTTGAGTCGCTCACTCGGCCTTGATCAAAAATTGACTATCCAAATCGTGAGCGCGATAACTGGCGGGTTATTCCTTATCGCCGTGCTCTTGTTCGTTGTTCATTCGAAGCAACCTCCGATTTGGAAGGTGTTTGCTGGGATCATCCTGGTCAGCTTGGGAGCGAACCAGCTTTTTTTTGGTCATGTGGAAGATTACACGCTCGTCTATCTCGCCATAATTGTCTTCTTGGTGTTATCCTGGAGGTTGTTCGAGGGGCGAAAGACCCTCATGGCGATGATGGGAGTCTTTGCCCTGGGCGTGGGACTTCATGTGGAAATGCTTCTGCTTACCCCTGCTTTGACGTACGCGATTTTCTATTCTAACAGAGATCGCTTTCCCGCCATCCCGAGACCGCTCAGGCCCAAAACGATTATTGCGGCTCTTATATTAACATTGGCCTGCGGCTTGTTGGCTTACATGTTCTACTTTAAAGCCTATGAGTTTACGAGCGATAACCAAAATGAAATTGCGTCAAAGATTTTCCTACCCGTAAATAACCCTCTGCCGTTTCCTCACGCGTATTCGCTCCTCTCACTGGAGCATCTGTCAGATGTGTTGCAGGAGCTTCTTCTGACGGTCGCACCTGGTGCTCTCCTGATTTGCATTTTGGCTCTAGTCCGCTTTCGCGAGCTCAGATGGGATGATCAAAGAACCATCTTTTTCTCAATCGCAGCATTCTATTTCTTGCTGTTTAACCTTACGGTAAACCCAATTCTCTCAATGCCACGCGATTGGGATTTCCTTTCGCTCGCTGCGGCGCCGATTGCTTTTTTGTCGCTTGCGTTGTCAACTCATTTCTTCGACGGCTCGACTACTCGCAGAACTATGAACTTATTGATTGCTTGTTCGCTGGGAATGGGCATTCTAAGTTCAACCGTATTCTTCGTGAATTCACATGAGGATACTGCGAGCCGGAGATTGCGGAGCATTGGCATCTGGGTGTATCGGAGTTATTATAGAGGATCATCTTACATCATCAACGTTGGCTGTAAGCTGATTGGCACAGAAAATAATATGGAAATCGAGGAGAGGCGTCGGATTATCCAGGAATTGGAGCCCTTCAAGTCAAAACACGATTCCGAATTGGGGTTTCTTTACGAAAAGTTAGGACAGGTTTACTTTATGCGGGGAGATTATGACAATTCCGCCCGATGCTTTTCAAAATCGATTGATGTAGATGCGATGAATCTCCACTCCGTGAAGGAGTTGGCTGTCACATGTCTGAAAACCCGACGCTTTTCCCTGGCGTCCGACTTGATCGATGTCTATAACCAACAAGTAAATGATCCCGTTGTAACCGAGCCAACCGGCTTGACCCTCTCTGAATATATCAATTATATCGGAGTTCTGGAGTCAAGCGGACGAGATTCGCTTTCGATTCAAAAAGCCTTGGATCAGGTTCAATTGTTCTAGGAACACCAATTATGGTATGAAGCTCATTCCTCCAACTTTCAGTCGACCGCCGTTTTTTGCATGTATCCCTGACACCGCGTTGGGCGTTGCGCCGAGTTCTATATGGCAAACGGAGAGGATAGTATCCGTCTTTCGCTGGGAGGGAGTGGCCGTCCGCTCCGGCTGCCGTTCCGCTCTTCAGAGGCTCTTACTTTAAGAGCATCATCTGCTTGACTTGATAATATTTTCCATCGCCCACAGTAAGTCTGTAAAAGTAGGGCCCACTCGCTAGATTCGAGCCATCAAAGCTCACTTCGTGAGGTCCCTTGAGAATATATTGACCGTCAAGGACTGTTTTCACGGCGCGGCCCAAGAGATCGTAGATCCTTAGTATAACACGACCGTCTTCTGACAAGAAATAGCTTATCTTTGTGGACGGGTTAAAGGGATTAGGATAATTTTGTCCGAGATTGTAACCCCTCGGTCGACCCGGGTGCGTACCCAAAACCGGATTCATCGGTGCGGCCTTTGAAGCAAAACCCCCTCCCACATTTAACGACACTAGCTCGAAATCGTCATAATCCACGGGTGGTAGAAGGTCCGATTCGCGCACTGCCCCCGCCGCAAGGATATTGCCTGCCACATCGGTGGCCATGTCTATCATCTGATCGGTGTTCTGAGAAGGTCCGTTGTAGGCATATGACCAGATAGAATCTCCACTAGAATCATATTTCAAGAAAACCATATCGCCATGTCCCCCTCCGACATAAATACCGTTACCGGTTGTGTCGATCTTGACGCGATACCCGATTGTATAGTCGCAACTGCAATTGCTCGGCGCATATGTCGCCGCCCATTGTTGGGTTCCGCTCGAGTTGTATTTGATGAGAATCGCATTCCCTCCAGGGGGTGACCCTCCAGTTACGTAAACTGCATTGTTAAAAGCCGCGACGTCCATGCCATATCCATTTGAATAAGTGCCAGCCCACTGGAGCGTGCCGGTTGAATTGTACTTCAAAGTTAAAGCGCTGGAACCTCCGTTTCCGGTCACATAGACGTTCCCATTGGTATCGACCTGGATGGCATTAGGCTCATCAGTGGCATTTCCTGAGCTATTATACGACTTGCGCCATTGTTCTTTCAGATATCGATTATATTTTGCAATGTAGTAATCCCATCCGTCGAGAGCACCCTCATACGACTTTACAGCGAGGTAGATGTTATTGTTTAAGTCGATAGTCATGGCTTTCAGGGTGTCATCGGTGTTGGCCGAAAAACCATCGAATACTACGGAGTCAACAGGAGATAGGCCGAACGGATTGAGTCCATATTTGAGCAAGATCACGTTTGAATTGCTGGGACTCGAAGTAGTCGTCGGAGGTGGTTGTGTGATGGGATATGCCGTACCCCACCAGCGATCCCCCAGTGTCTACCTTCGTCGTGGCGATCTTATAATGCGAACCTACTTTACTCCTGCCGGTGACATACATGTACTGTCCTTTCACTGCGACTCCATATGCCTTATTGATTGAGCCGAAATCGAAGCCGGAGGTGAATGCCCGCTGTCCCGTATAATAGTACTTGACCATCACGTATTCGAACCCAGTTGAGGTGTGCTTTCCATATCCCGCCAGGTAGACACTCCGCGTACTACTGACCTCGACTGCGTTGAAAATGTCTTCGGCGCCATTTAAATCGTACTGGCGTTCCCAGTTTAGGGTCGGTTGGCCGTTTGCCGCTTGGAATGCCACGGCCCACATTGTGAGGAACATCAGACCCATGGGAAAGTTCTTCATAACAACCTCCTTCTGCCCCCCATTGAATACACCACTTTTCCCCTCCCGATAAATGAACCGACGGGGGTGATTCGTGAATTGTAAACGCTTAAGAGTCAACACGAGGGCCTCGCATCCCCTTTGAGTACTCCGAACTTTCGTTTCAAGAACATGGTTGAAAATGTTTGTAAATACCGCATCTCATCCCCAACAACCGCCGTATCGACGGCTCTCCTTTCTTGTCCGTTGTCCTGTGTTTCAGAGCGAAAGTTTCCTTCCTGGTATTGGTTCGGCAGACATCTGTAGAATTCTGGGTTGATTGATGTTGAATTCCTGACGGTCGGCGGATTCGAAAGATGTTAGACACGTAAGTAATTTTTGCCCTGGCTGTCAAGAGGGTATAGTACTAAATCGGTTTGGGGTCAATTACCACCCCCGTATAGGTGAATTACTACCCCAGCGGCACGGGCCCCGTCTAGCGAAACCTATGAAGTTAGTGAGAGGTCGTGACTTGCGGCCGAAGGGTCTCCTTCGCCCTGAAAGGGGGAATCAGAGGGTGGGCGCGGGCGGATCCGGGATCAGCAAAGCAGGAGCGAGGCGAGTACGATCGTCGCAGTTTCCGTCCGCAACCGCCGGTCCCCCAGGAAAACCGGCTTGAAGCCGGCGTGAAGAGAGCGGGAGAATTCTTCGTCGCTGAATCCACCTTCGGGTCCGACGAGGATCAGCGTCGATTCTCCCGGAGTTGACCGTAGCTCGGTAAGAGAGATTCCCGCCTCCAGTCGCTCGTGAGCGATAAATTTTCGTCCGCCCCTTGTCGCATCACCGATTAGTGAGTCAAGAGTGGTAAGATCCCGAACTGCGGGGAGGTATGACCGTCCGCATTGCTTCATTGCGCTGAGGGCAAGTTTCTGCCAGCGATCCGTTCTCGCATGTGACGGGATTGTTCGTTCGGTCCGAAGGGGGATGATCTCCATAACGCCCAGCTCGGTCAACTTCTCGACAAGGAAGTCGAACTTGGAAGGATTCTTCAAGATGCCGGCTGCCATAGTTACGCTCGCAGACGGTTCATGGTATCCCCGGAACACGCGCTTGATAACGCAGCGCGCAGAACGCCTTGTTACCGTTTCCAAACCGACGTCGTAGGCCGAACCTCTTCCGTCAACGACGATAATCTCATCCCCCTCCTTTTTCCGCATCACATGAACGAGGTGCGAAAACTCTTCCCCCTCGATCACCAGATCATGCTCACGGATCTTTTCGGGTGGACAATAGAAGTAATCCATCGACAGTTGCCGGTTCTCTCAGAACGAAGCGCCGGCGTCGAGAATGAATTCGCCGCGCCTGACTTCGTCGAGTGCATACTCGGCGCGGATCACGGAGCTATAAGGAAGTAGGAAATCAATCCCGCAGCCGTAGCCCCTCACGAATCTGTTCAAGGCGACGGGAGATCCCCGAAACCAGACGGTTCCCGCATCGGCGAAGATCGCCGCCGTTATCCCGAACCTCCACACGCCGAACTCCGGCGGCAAGAATTGTACTCTGAAATACCGCGCCGGGAAGAGCGGGTAGTGCAATTCCGCCGAGGCGCCGAGAATGCTTTCGCCCTCGAACACCTGCTTGAAGTGTCCCCGGATCCGCTCGCCGTAGCCGAAATAGACCCGGTTGTAGCTTGCCGTTCTCCCTGCGGCAGCGAAGTCGCCGAAAACACGCGCGCCCAGAATGGTGTTGAAGACCAGAGGAACATATCCGCGGAGGTCGGCAGCGTAGCGCACGATATCGACATCCCCCGACGGCCAGCCGAACTTGCTGATCGTTGCGCTGAGGAGCACGCCTGAAGCGGCGTACTCCCCAAGGTCCCGTGAATCGAATGAGTACCCGATCCTGGCGATCGGATACCGGTCGATTCCGTCGGGGGACAGGGTCTGGATGGGGAGGTGGTCGGATATATCGACAATCTCATACCCCGCATCGATCCACACCGTGTGTTCGATTCCGAATCTCCATCCGAAACGCCCGGAGAGGCCGTAGTGGCGTTCGTCGAAGTTGTCCGGCCCGGCCTGGGCCAGCACGCTCCTGTTCCTCACTCTTGAGAAGGCAATCCGTCCTTCGGCGAATGTACTCCCGTTCACATCGAGAAACGGGTTCCGGTAGGAGAGACCCAGCGAAGGATCGGCGCCCAGGACCAGCGATGCACTGAGTTTTTCGTTCCGTCCGCGGAAATTGGTATGAACAATTCCCGCGCCGAAGAATATCCGGCTCCAATCCCTGTCCCTGATTCCAAAAATGGGATAGGGAAAGATGTACCAGCGCTCGCTCACTTCGACGACAACGTGTGCGAACCCCTGCGCTGCGGGTACGACAGCCATCCGGACTTCGTTGAACAGCCGCAGACTGTAGATCCGGTTCTGATCGTATTCCAACAGCCTCCGGGTTATCGGCACCCCGGGTCTCAGTGTCATCTCCCGCACGATCACGAAGCTCTTCGTATGGGCATTCCCTGTCACAACGACGGTGTCGACCGACCAGAGGGAATCGGGGACGTCTGAAGCCGGAATGGAGGAGGGGGGGATCGATGAAGGAGGAACGGATGGAGGGGGAACAGATGAAAGTGAGTCCTGAGTCAAGGCTCCCGAGGTGCTGCACCAGAAAAGGAACAAGGTGACCCGAACCTGAAACCGGAGTAACGACAGGAGGTTCAAGTGAGGTTCAACTGCCGAAGGGCTTTCTCCGCGGCGGCCTGTTCGGCGTCTTTTTTGTGACACTTTTCCGATAAAGACTTCCACGGTAAACGTCCGGTCATGATCGGGTCCCACCTCGGTGATCGTGCTGTAGCGCGGAACCCCAAGACCGCCGGCCTGGGCATGTTCCAGGAGCTGGCTCTTGAAATTCTCGTCTTCAATTTTCACGATCCCCCGCTCGAGCGCCCGCCCTATTGTTTCTTCGACGAATGTTCTCGCGTGATCGAACCCTGTATCGAGGTAGATCGCCCCGATGAGCGCCTCGTAGGCGTCGGCCAGGATTGTTTGCATACCCTTCCCTCCCGACTGGAGCGCGCTCGGACTCATAAGCATGAAATCGGCGATACCGAGCCGGTGCGCGTAGGCGGTGAGAGCCTTATGATTGACGAGCCGGGAGCGCATTTTCGTCAGCTCACCTTCCGCCGCCGTGTGGTGGCGGCGGTAAAGATACTCCGCCACGGCGAGATTGAGGATCGAATCGCCGAGAAATTCGAGCCGCTCGTTCGAGATGGCATCCTCTTTATGCGTAACCTGGAGATAGGAACGGTGGGAGAGGGCCTGAAAAAACAGCTCCTCATTGCGGATGGAATAGTTCAGGCTGCGTTCCAGCTTTCGAAAATCGACTCTTGGTGCGGATGTGCCGGCCTCGAAAACCTTCGGTGAGTTCCGGATCCACCGAAGGAAACGGTTCAGCACTGCCATACAATCATTGCCTTAATTTCTTTGAAATCCCTTGAACAGCAAGGTGGCGTTATGGCCGCCGAAACCGAATGTGTTGCTGATTGCGACTCTCACGGTTTTCTTGACGGCCCGGTTCGGCACGTAATTGAGATCGCAATCCGGATCGGGGAATTCGTAGTTGATCGTGGGCGGTATGATGTTGTCGTAGGTCGAGAGGACGGCGACGATCGCCTCAATGGCGCCGGCGGCTCCGAGAAGGTGGCCGGTCATCGACTTTGTGGAGCTGACGGCGAGGCGGTACGCGTGCTCACCGAACACCGCCTTGATCGCCTGCGTTTCCGACTTGTCGTTGAATGGAGTAGAGGTGCCGTGTGCGTTCACATAGTCGACCTCTTCGGGTTTTACCCCAGCATCCTTGAGGCAGAGGCGCATCGAGCGGATCGCACCCTCGCCGCCCGGGGCAGGCGCGGTGATATGATAGGCGTCGGCCGTCAGGCCGATGCCCGACAATTCGCGCTGGGCGTCAAAGGGGCGGCTTGCCTTTTCGGGCTCGTCGTTGCGAGTCGAGAGGGCCTTCATCGCGTTGAACCCGCCCACCCCCATCGGGCAGACTGCGGCTTCCGATCCCCCTGTGAAAATGAGATCGGCATCGTTGCGCTGGATCAGCATGAATGCATCGGCGATCGCATGAGACGAAGTCGCGCAGGCGGATGTCGTGGCGTAGTTCGGGCCCTTGACCTGGAAACGCATCGAGATGCACCCCGCGGCGATATCGGCGATCATCATCGGCACGAAGAACGGACTGATGCGATGGGGTCCGCCCGTCTGGTAGACTGTCTGCATCTGCCGGTGCCAGGTCCACATGCCTCCGATTCCGGAGCCAAAAATCACTCCGATGCGCTCCCGGTCCTCCTTCTCTAGGTTCAGGCAGGAATCCTTGACCGCCATCTCGGCCGATGCCATCGCGTACTGGGTGAAGAGGTCCATCCGGTTCGAGGTTTTCTTATCCATGAAATCCAGAGGATTGAAACTTTTCACTTCGCAGGCAATCTTTGTATCGTAGACGGATGCGTCGAAACTTGTAATCTTCCCCGCGCCGCTCTTGCCTGCGATCGCGTTCTCCCAGAATTCCTTTACGCTGAGCCCGATCGGGGTAACCGCACCGATCCCTGTGACGACGACGCGCCTCTGCTTATGTGGCGCGGCGGTGGTCACAACGCCCTTTCAATGAAAGAGACGTGTTCTATGCGGGCGAAAATCCCGGCAGTCGTAGACCTAAGGGTCATCAATGAGCCTTGCCGGTAAGGTACCGGATCGCGTCTCCCACGGTCGCAATTTTCTCCGCGTCTTCATCGGGGATCTGAAGATTGAATTCCTTCTCAAATTCCATCACGAGCTCCACGGTGTCGAGCGAATCCGCGCCGAGGTCGTTCGTAAAGGATGCTTCCGGCGTCACCTGAGTAGCCTCTACCCCAAGTTTGTTCATGATGATTTCCTTAACCTTCGATTCTACGTCTGCCATAATGATGCTCCTTTGATTGGTGGATGCTGATGATTACACTCCTCTTTACGCAGCGAGTCACATCGCCAGGCCGCCGTCGACGCAAATGACCTGACCGGTGATATAATCCGAGTCGGGGGAGGCAAGGAAATTCACGACACCCGCGATATCCTCGGGGGTCGCGGTCCGCTTCAACGGAATATTCTCCGCCAGCTTCTGGCGCTGCACCTCGGTCAGCTTTGCGGTCATTTCCGTTTCGACGAAGCCGGGCGCGACGGCGTTGACCTGGATATTGCGGGAACCGACCTCCTTCGCGAGCGACTTCGTGAAACCAATGATACCGGCTTTTGAAGCGGCATAATTGGTCTGGCCCGCGTTTCCTGTGATGCCGGTGACGGATGTAAGGTTCACGATTTTTCCGGATTTCTGGCTCATCATCGGATGGAGGGCCGCCTTCGTGTAATTGAACACACTCTTAAGGTTCGTGTTGATGACACTGTCCCAATCCTCCTCCGCCATTCGAAGCAGCAATCCGTCTTTCGTAATTCCGGCATTATTAATCAAAATGTCCAATCGCTTGAAATCTTTGACGATCTGCTCGATCGTCTCCTTCGCCTGCTGATACATCGAGGCGTCTGACTGATACGCCGCCGACCGGCGGCCGGACTTCTTGATTCCCTCGACAACTTCCTGCGCCTCCGGGGCCCGGGTCCGGTAGGAGATCATCACGTGCGCGCCGTCCTGAGCAAGTTTAAGCGCGATTGCACGACCGATCCCTCTCGACCCACCGGTCACCAATGCGACCTTGTTATCGAGCCGGCCCACGACGTCAGGCCGGAACGCTCTGTTGGATGTCTTCGATCGTATCGATGCCGCGCACCTCCGCCGCGTCGCTGATGCGTTTCACGAGGCTCTGGAGCACATTGCCCGGCCCCACCTCGACAAAAGTTTTCGCGCCGTCTGCGATCATGTTCCGGACCGATTCCTCCCAGCGAACGGCGGAGGTCACCTGCGCTTCAAGGAGCGTGCGGATGTCTTCGGCCTTTCGGACAGGCCGGCCCGAAACGTTTGCGTAGACCGGAATGCGTGCATCCTGAATCGGGGCCTTTTTGAGGGCGTGCCGCATCTCGTTGCGTGCGCCGTCCATCAACGGCGAGTGAAAAGCCCCGCTGACGACGAGCTCTTTCACCAGCTTTGCTCCCCGTTCTTTGGCGAGCTGCATTGCTTTCCGGACCCCCTAGACGGAACCGCTGATCACAATCTGACCGGGAGAATTGAAATTTGCACACTGCACGATGCCTTCGCTCGCGGCTTCGGCGCAAAGGGCCGCCACGACCTCGGGGGCGAGACCGATGACCGCCGCCATCGTTCCTTTTCTCTCTTCACCTGCCTGCTGCATGAGCGCGCCGCGAAGCCCTACCAGCCGTAAGCCGTCTTCAAATGTCATCGCTCCGGAGAAAACAAGTGCGGAGTACTCGCCAAGGGAGTGACCGGCAGCCATCGACGCATCGCCGCCGTCGAGAAGGCGGGTCAACGCCATGCTCTGCACAAAAATTGCCGGCTGGGTCGTTCCTGTCTGCTTCAACCTTTCCTCCGGCCCCTCAAAAGAAACTTTCGATAGCGGAAAACCCAGGATGTCGTCGCCCCGGTCATAGATCTCCCGGGCTACGGGACTTCCTTCATAGAGGTCCTTGCCCATTCCGACGTATTGAGATCCCTGGCCCGGAAATATGTAGGCAATCCGCGACATCTTCCTAAAGTCTTCCTACGTGCTCAGGCAGATTCCCGGTCATGCGACGGCGCCCGTCAGGTTTTATTCGGGTTATTGAACGCCCACTTGAGGAGCACCGCTCCCCATGTGTACCCGGCGCCGAAGCTTGAAAGGACGAGGGTATGCCCGCGCTTGAGTTTGCCGCAGTTCCACCACTCCGACAGGCACAAGGGAATGGTCGCCGCGGTTGTATTTCCATAGCGGTCGATGTTGATCATGACCTTCGCGGGGTCGAGTCCCATCCGCTCGCGGCACGCGTCGATAATCCGCAAGTTTGCCTGATGGGGGACGAGATAATCGACATCGTCGCCCGACAGGTTGTTTCGCTTCATGATCTCTTCCGAGACATCAGCCATGCCGATCACGGCAATCTTGAAGACGGCCTTGCCGTCCTGAAAGAGATAGTGCATTTTTTTGTCGACGGTTTCATGGGTCGGGGGATGAAGACTTCCGCCGCCCTCCATGTAGAGGTATTTCCCGCCCGATCCGTCTGCATACAGCTTGTGGTCTATAATACCGAGGTCTGGATCGCCGCTGGGCTCGAGGAGCACCGCTGCCGCGGCATCGCCGAAGAGAATACAGGTATTTCGGTCTGTGTAATCGGTGATCGAGCTCATCTTGTCGGATCCGACCACGACGACCTTCTTGTAGGCCCCGCTCCGGTTAAACTGCTCTCCCATCACGAGAGCGTACAGGAATCCCGAGCAGGCCGCCGAGATGTCGAACCCCCATGCCTTTCGTGCGCCGATCTTTTCCTGGATCAGACAGGCCGTCGAAGGGAAGAACATGTCCGGGGTGACGGAGGCGACGATGATCACGTCGATCTCATCCGCCCCGATCCCGCGATTTTTCAACGTCGACTCGATGGCCCTGGCGGCCATGTCGGATGTGGCGCCCTCCTCCATGATCCGGCGCTCCCTGATGCCTGTTCGGGTCCGGATCCATTCGTCGGTCGTGTCGACCATCGTTTCAAGCTCGGTGTTTGACAGGATT
>VBOC01000229.1:9128-10118 GCA_005877655.1 Ignavibacteria bacterium | reverse complement strand
GCGGGATCGAGCCGGGACAAAGCGATGCTGAACCGTGATACAACGGGACCAAGCCGGCAGTCAGCAGGGTTGAGCGGTGACTCCGCGTCCCGAGGCGGACAGATGCGCGGGGTGCCGAAGGACTCAGCGGCCCCCTGGGGACAGGTACGCGGGGCGCCGAAGGACTCGGCGGGAGCTCTGACCGCGGCCGATACGCTCCGCAGAATCGGGAACAAGGCATTCGGTTCGGGCGAGTATCTCAGGTTCGATGTGGGGTACCTCGGAGTTTCAGCGGGCGAAGCTGTGTTGACCGTAACCGACACGGCCTGCAGCGGCAGGAAATGTCTGAAGCTGAGTTTCACGCTGAATTCAAAACCGTTCTTTAATATTTTCTACAGGGTTGAGGACCGGTACAGCACGCTGATCGATTCGCTTGGGATTTTCCCATGGAGATTCGAACAGCACATACGGGAAGGGGGATTCGCCCGGGATTTCACGGCCGATTTTGATCAGGTCAATCACGTCGCGACGACATCGGAGGGTGAACATCCGATTCCGCCCTATGTCCAGGACATGCTCTCGGCGTTTTATTTTTCCCGGACGGTCGATTACAGCGGCCTGAAGCCGGGCGAGAAGATTCATCTGCAGAATTTCTACAAGGACTCCACCTACGAGCTCGACGTCAAGTTCAGAGGCCGCCAGAGCGTCGAAGTGGAGGCTGGGGCCTTTCGTTGCCTGGTCATTGAACCGCTTGCCAGAGAAGGAGGGCTCTTCAAGAGCGAGGGAAAACTTTTCCTTTGGATTACCGATGATGACCGGAGAATGCCTGTCCGGGTAAGCACAAAGATTGCGATCGGATCCGTGGACTCGGAACTCGTCGAGTACCGCGGGATCAACGGTCCGATCGACGCAATCGTTAAATAAAAAACCAACCACCGCGATGCCGCTCTACAAGCAGATCAACCTGCGCTCCGTCAAAACGATTCCGATAGGCCGAAGGAAAAACAAGGT
>VBOC01000229.1:0-9108 GCA_005877655.1 Ignavibacteria bacterium | reverse complement strand
GACGAGGTCGTCCGCGCTGCCAGGCGCCGCAAGCCGGTCATCGTCCTGATCGGCGCGCATGTGATAAAGGTCGGCCTCTCACCGATGCTGATCGACCTCTTGAAGCGAAAGGTCATCACCTGCGTCGCCATGAACAGCGCCGCTGCGATCCACGACGTTGAAATTGCGCTGTGGGGGAAAACCTCGGAAGATGTGGAAGCGAATATCAAAAACGGCTCGTTCGGGATGGCGCGAGAAACGGGCGATTTCATTAACGGAACCCTGTCCAGGGGATGGGTGGAAGACCGGGCAGGGTACGGCGAGGTTCTTGGAAAGGCGCTACAGAAGGCGCCCAACAGGTCGTTGAGCCTGCTTGCAACCTGTTACGGCCTCAGGGTGCCGGTGACCGTGCATGCCGCAATCGGCACCGATATCGTCCACCAGCAACCATCGATGGACGGCGCCTCGACGGGGGAATTATCATTCCGCGATTTCAAAGTCCTCGCAAATGTGGTGAAAGACCTTCGGGGTGGCGGGGTGGTGATGAACATCGGCTCGGCTGTGGTGTTGCCGGAGGTGTTTCTTAAGACATTAACGGTCGCGAGAAATCTGGGCTTCAACGCGCGCGGTTTCACGACCGCGAACTTCGACATGATCCAGCACTACCGGGCGCGGATGAACGTCGTCCAGCGGCCCACGAGGGAGAAGGGAAGAGGATTCCTTTTTACCGGGCACCATGAGATCATGATTCCCCTCGTCTGCGCCATGATTAAAAACCGGCTGCGGGCCCTGTGATGGAGGATCAGGGATGGGAGCCCGAGCCGCAGGATCTGAAACTCACGGAGGCCGCTTCCGCCATACCGTTCATCGAACGGTATGGGATTTCGCCGCCCCTCTTCGGATTCCTGTCGCTCCTCGCCGTCTTCGTCACCTACCAGATTATCGGGGGAGTGCTGACGTATCTCTTTTTCGGGATGAAGCCGGTCGAAGGGCAGGCGACCGCCTACCGGATCGCGACGGCGCTCGGAGAGCTGCTGCTCATCCTCGTGCCGACGCTCATGCTTGTGCGATTTGCCACGTTCTCTCCCCGGCCGTTTCTGCGGCTCAGGATCCCGGATATCCGCACGCTCCTCGTTCCGCTCGTCGGCGTCTTCGCTTTGCAGGAGATGCTGCAGGTGTATCTGGTCTTCCAGGAGAGAATCCCGCTTCCGGAGCCGCTTCAAAAGATCAGCGAGGAGTTTAAACAGCTTTTCGAGGAGGCGTACAAACTGCTGGCATCCTCAAACTCCGTTCCCGAACTGTTGTGGGTGATCGTGGTGATCGCGCTCATTCCCGCCGTCGCCGAGGAGTTCCTCTTCCGCGGTCTAGTGCAGCGCTGTTTCGAAAAGGGGCTGGGTCCTGCGTGGGCGATCGCGCTGACCGGAATCATTTTCGGGGTGTACCATGTGAACCCATTCTCCTTCGTACCCCTCGCAGTGATCGGGATGTATCTTGGATTCCTGGCCTATCGTTCCAACAGCCTTTGGACGTCGGTCGCGGCGCATTTCTATAACAACGCATTCGCCTGCGTGGCCACGTTTTTCCATATGGACGAGGATTCGCTCATCGTGGGGAATCCGGAAAAGCTGTCGCCGGGCTTTCTGCTGGCGGTCTTCTGGTTTTTCGGCGTTGTGTTTCTTCTTGCGACGTACTATTTTCTGCGCTTCACCGCCCGAAGCGAGAAGAGTCACGCAGGCGGGGACAACGGGGACGAGTCGTCATCGGAGGGACACTGAACAATCTTGCGCTTCGCGTTCTCACGGCGGTCGTGGCGGTACCGCTCATCGTCGTCATTTGCCTCACCGGAGGCGACTATTTCTTCGTATTCATCGCACTTGTTTCGACGGCCGCTCTCTGGGAATTTTATTCGCTCGCACGGCTGAAGGGAGCCAGCCCCCAGAGATGGATCGGCCTCCTGTGCGGAATTCTTATCAACCTCTCTTTCTACCACTCGAAACTCAGATATTTTCTTGCCCATCTCGCTGAGAAAGCGGGCATCGCGCTACCGTTCCCTTCGCAGGCGCAGCTTCTACTTATAACGCTCCTTCTGGTCGTCGCCAGCCTGAGTTTGATCGAGCTTTTCCGGAACGAGGGCTCCGCGCTTGTGAACCTATCGACGACGATGTTCGGGCTTCTCTATGTATCGTTATTCATGGGGACGTTCATCGGCATCCGGGAATTGTTCCTGCCGCTCGATTTCCCGATGCTTCGCTATTTCACGAGCGAATCGAGCTTCACCGATCCCGCATCCACTGCGCTCGTCTACCGGTGGGGCGGTTATACGGCGATTTCGGTTTTTGCGACGATCTGGATTT
Source organism: Ignavibacteria bacterium (assembly GCA_005877655.1). GTDB lineage: Bacteria > Bacteroidota > Ignavibacteria > UBA10030 > SZUA-254 > VBOC01. The sequence continues at coordinate 6,775 of VBOC01000229.1, read as the reverse complement.
GCGACAGCGCCGCATTTCACGTCGGCTCGGCCATCGGCCGGCACAAGCTCTTTCCCCGTGTCAGTCCCAACAAGAGCTGGGAGGGGGCAATTGCGGGCTTCATCTCCGCCGTGGCCGCCGCTATCGCGGCCAAGTATCTCGTGCTCGAATATCTAACGCCGGGCGCTGCCGTCATAATCGGAGCAATCGTCGGGGTCTTCGGACAAACCGGCGACCTGATCGAATCGCTCTTTAAGCGGGACGCCGGCACCAAGGATTCTTCCCGCCTGATCCCGGGGCACGGAGGCGCCCTCGACCGCTTCGATAGTTTGCTATTAGTAGCCCCGCTTGTGTATCTTTACCTTGATTTCATCTTCTTTAGCTGACCCGTGCAGGATAGAAAACAAAAGATCAACATCGTCACGCTCGGATGTTCGAAAAACGTCGTCGATTCGGAAGTTCTCATGGGGTATCTGAAACACGACCGATGGAAACTCACCTCCGATCCCGGCGAGACCGATGTTGCGGTCATTAACACGTGCGGGTTCATCGAGGCCGCCAAGCAGGAATCGATCGACTCGATCCTCCAGGCGGTCGAGCTGAAAAAGGCGGGAACCATCCGTAAAATTATCGTCATGGGCTGTCTCTCGGAAAGATATGCCGCCGAGCTGAAGAAGGAAATCCCCGATGTCGATCTCTTCGTGGGCGCGAACAAAATGGAAGAAGTGTTCAAGGCGCTCGGAGGCGATTTCAAGCACGAGCTCCTCGGAGAGCGGATGCTCACCACGCCCCGTCACTTTGCCTACCTGAAGATTTCCGAGGGATGCGACCGTCCCTGCTCCTTCTGCGCGATACCGATGATGCGGGGGAACCATGTCAGCAAACCGATGGAGCGCGTTGTGCTGGAGGCGCGGCGCCTCGCATCCCTCGGAGTGAAGGAACTGGTCATCATCGCGCAGGACAGCACCTATTACGGCCTCGACCTGTACGGAAAGAGGGCTCTTGCGGACCTGTTGGAGCGACTCTGTCTCGTGGAGGGCATCGAATGGATACGGCTCCTGTATGCGTTTCCTACCGGGTTTCCCCTCGACGTCCTGGAGCAATTCGCGAATCCCAAAATTTGCCGGTACCTCGACATGCCGGTGCAGCATGTTTCCGATCGCGTGCTTACCTCCATGCGCCGCGGAATAACCTCCGTCAAGCTGCGCGAGCTTATAGAAAACATCCGTTCGGCGGTCCCCGGAATTGCGCTCCGAACGACGCTGATCACGGGATATCCGACGGAGGGGGAAGAGGAATTTGCCGAGCTCCTGAATTTCGTGAGGGAAGTTCAATTCGACCGGCTGGGAGCCTTTACCTATTCGCAGGAAGAAGGCACCTGGGCCTATCCTCTGGGCGATCCGGTCCCGCAGGAGGTCAAGGACCGGAGGCGCGAACAGATCATGGAAGATCAGGGTGAAATCTCCCGGCGGAAGAACGAGCGGCTTGTGGGAACGACGCTGAAGGTACTCATCGATTCGGTCGGCGGCGGCTCTGCGGTCGGCCGGACTGAAAAGGACGCCCCGGAAGTCGATAACGAAGTCGTTATTGAAAATGCGGCCGGTCTGTCGTCCGGCCGCTTTTACGACGNNNNTTCCCAAACGGGCCCCGTCAAGCATGAGGCCTAAAATCACGATCCGGGCGCGCCCATTGAGAAAGCCCGGCTGGATCATCTGGGCGGTTCTACTCGGAGCATCATCTCCCCTCCGCGCCCAGACGGATCAACCCGCTCTTCCGTCCCCAGATCTTCCCCATATTTCCTTTGATGCGCTCTGCTTCGCTTCCGATCAACCCAGGATGAGCCGGCTGGATGTGTACATTGAGGCGCCGTATGAAACCCTGCACTTCACACGCGACAACGATCACTTTCACAGCTCGTACGATATCACCATCTCAATCCTCGACTCGGCGAACAAGCCCGTGACGGAAAAGTTCTGGACGGAAAAAATCGAGACAAGAGACTACGATGAAACCGTATCCCCCCAGGCGGCGAAACTGAGCCTGAAGTCGTTCACTCTTTCGCCGGGACGCTACCTTCTCACTATCCAGGTGACGGATAACGATACGAAGAAAACAACGCCCGGCAAGCGGAAAGTTGCGGTGCGCGATTTTTCCGGCTCGTCCTTCAGCATGAGCGACCTGATGCTTGTGAACCGGATTAGCGCCGAACAGGGAAAAAAAGTGATTTATCCGAACATCACGGGAAACGTTGCAGACCTGACCTCCGGCTTTTACGTGTTTTGTGAGATTTACGACCATCTCGGCGCAGACTCGGCGCAAGTCAGAACCGTCGTCCGCAATGCGAAGGGGGAGGCGCTCCGGAGCGACACTTCCATTCAACCGGTGGGAGCCGAGAAAAAGCCCATCTTCGTGAAAGTGGACAACACCAAAATGATTGCGGGCGAGTACATGCTCTCGGCCGAGGCGATTCCGCTCGGCTCGAAAATTGGCAGCCGTTCCGGCGAGTACACCGCCTCCGCCTCGCGCCCGTTCGTCTTACACTGGCGGGGGATCCCCGTTACAATCACCGATCTTGATCTTGCGATCGATGAAATGCAGTACATCACCGACAAGGATTTAATCGACGAGATGAAGAAGGCGCCGCCCGACAAGAAGCGGCAAATGTTTCTCGATTTCTGGAAAAAAAAGGACCCGACGCCCAACACCGAGCGCAATGAGTTGATGGAGGAATACTACGGCCGGGTGGAGTATGCCAACAAGCATTTCACGCACTACGTTGACGGGTGGAAGACGGATATGGGGATGGTCTACATCATCTTCGGGCCCCCGAGCAACATCGAGCGGCATCCGTTCGATATCGACTCCAAACCGTACGAGGTATGGACCTATTATGATTTAAACCGGCAGTTCGTCTTTGTCGACGCGAGCGGCTTCGGCGATTATCGGCTGCAAACACCAATCTGGGATGTCTGGCGGACGCGACCCCGCTGAGAGACAATGCGCTGTCGGATGCTGAGGATTCTCATGTTCGGATCCGTTTTATCGCACTGCATCACGCTCGCCCAGGGACATAAGACGGCGATACGGTCGGTGAGGTTCCGCGGAACCGTCGCCGTGCATGATGTCGAGCTCCGCCGTCTCATGCTCTTGAAAGAGGGGAGCGGATGGATTCCCGAAAAGGTGAAGGAAGATCTCGAGTCGCTTCTTCAATATTATCACGACCGCGGTTTTTATCTTGCCGGTGTGCGCCTGGACTCCGCCACTTATTCCGATGACAGCAGTTCCGTCGACCTCACGATCGGCATCCATGAGGGGGAAGAGATGCGCATTTCGGAAATCCGCTCCCACGGGAATGCGGCGATCGCGAGCGGCAGGATCCTGGAATCATTTGAAACCCATGCCGGCGGGAATCTCCGGCGTGATGTCCTCGAGCGCGACATCGATGCTCTCCTGACCTCGTACGAGAAAATCGGCCATCCGTTTGCGAGGGTGGAGGTCGAGGATGTGTCGCTCGATAGCGGCTCAACGCCGGGTCTCCGTATCGAGCTTTCCATCGAGGAGGGGCCAGTGGTGACCGTCGATGAAGTCACGGTATCCGGGAACCGGGAGACAAAGGAGGGTGTTGTCATCAGAGAGGCCCGCGTCGGTTTGCATGAAGTCTACGATCCGGTGAGGGCCGGCAAGATCCGGTCGCGCCTGAACCGTCTGGGCATCTTTTCGAGGGTGGATGAGCCCGAACTGTATCTAACCCCGCGCGGCGGAGGGCTGCTGATAAAAGTCGAGGAAGGAACCACCAACACCTTCGACGGAATTGTCGGGTTCGCCCCTGCGCCTCACACAGGCGGATCAGGTATTTTTTCCGGAATCGTCAATGTGTCCATGAGAAACCTCTTCGGCACGGCGCGGAAGCTTGATGTTCATTGGCAGCGCGAGGACTCGGAGACGCAGGAGCTTGCCTTTGGCTATGTCGAGCCCTGGGTCCTGAAGTATCCGGTCAATTTGAGCTGCAGCTTACGCCAGCGGCAGCAGGACAGCACGTACGTCGGACGAACGGTTGAGGCAAAAGCCGATGTATTAATAACCGAATCTCTGAGCCTCAGCGGCGTCGTCGGCCATTCTGTGACGATCCCCTCTGCCACCACGACGGCGGTTTCGAACAGCAGAACCATCACCACCGGCCTCGAGCTCCAGCTCGACACACGCAACGATCTTATCAGCCCCACGGGCGGAGCGCTGTATCACACGGGTTATCGCATCGGGAACAAGAAGGTCTTCGGCGTATCGGAGCAGCAGGCGGGCTCTGACGGGTCCAGGGCCGTCCAGAAAATCAGCCTCGATGCCGATTTGTTCTTTCGTACGTTCACCAGGCAGGTCATTGCAATGGGCTTGCACGGAAGGCAGCTCACGTCGGATCTGATCGAACTCGGAGACCTCTACCGGTTTGGCGGGACAAACACCGTCAGGGGATACCGGGAGAACGAGTTCCTCGGATCGAGGGTGGCCTGGACGAACGCCGAGTACCGGTTCCTGCTGGAACGCCAATCGTATTTTTACGGCTTCTTCGACGCGGGGTATTTCTATCTTCCATTGCCCGCATACGTGCCGGGACCCGCCTCTCAGCAGCTTGTGTTCGGATACGGCATCGGGGTCCGCCTGGCCACGTCGCTCGGTCATATCGGCGTCGGCATCGCCTTTGGCCGGGGGGATTCGTTCGGCGAAGGAAAGCTTCACGTCGGGCTGCTGAATGGTTTCTGACGACGGCCATCGATAACCATGCTGGGCCTCACGGTCGAGCGGAAGTATTGGCAAAAGGGATTCAGGCGGATTGCCGGCGTCGACGAGGCGGGGCGCGGGCCTCTCGCGGGGCCTGTCGTCGCTGCCGCGGTGATATTTTCACCGGGGGTCTGCATCCTCGGAGTGGATGATTCGAAGAAACTCACCCCGTTGCGGCGGGAGGAGCTCTTCGAACTGATTCGGCAATCGGCGCTCGCCTACGGAGTCGGCATCGTATCACATGCGGCCATCGACCGCATCAATGTCTTGCGGGCGACCATGGAGGCGATGGCCGAAGCCGTTTCGCGATTGGCGCCCGCGCCCGAATATCTGCTCGTCGACGGCCCGATCTGCGAGCCGGGGCCTGTGCCGGCGAAGGCGATGGTTCGGGGGGATGCCCGCTGTTTTACCATTGCCGCCGCATCGATCATTGCCAAGGTAACGCGAGACAGAATCATGACAGAATACGACCGCGCTTTCCCAGGATATGGCTTTGCCCGCCACAAGGGATATGGAACGCCCGAACACCTGGCGGCTCTCCGTATGCTGGGCCCGTGCGAAATACACAGAAAAAGTTTTCACCTGGCGGGAGCCGCACCGGGGAGGGGATCCGGTGATTGACCGGCGGCAGCGGGGAACCGCCGGCGAAGATGCGGCCGCCGAGTACCTGCGAAACTACGGGTACAGGATCCTCGAGCGCAACTATCGGTTCAGGCGCGGTGAAATCGATATCGTCGCACAGGACGGAGCGACGCTGGTCTTCGTGGAAGTGAAAGCGCGCCACTCGAAGGAATTCGGGACGCCGGAAGAGGGCGTCACGTATCGCAAACGGAATCAGCTGAGAAAAATCGCCCGGGGATATCTGTTTGACAGGAACATCGGCGATCGGGCATGCCGGTTTGATGTGATCGGAATAGAATATGAGAACGGCTCGCCGCATCTGCGGCACATCAAGGACGCATTTTAAACCCATGTGCGTCGGCGGTACTTCGCTTGATGCAAAGGAATCGGAAGGCCCTGTCATTGGGGAGGAAGGAAGCGCTTCATGAACACACTGCCCTTCATACTCGCCGCACTCTGCGTCATGGCGATCGCCTACCGCTATTACAGCGCGTTCATCGCCGCGAGGGTCGTCGCTCTCGACGATCAGCGCGAGACGCCGGCCCATGTGCTCCAGGACGGGCAGAACTATCAGCCGACGAACAGATGGGTGCTCTTCGGCCATCATTTCGCGGCGATCTCGGGCGCCGGCCCGCTGATCGGTCCGGTCCTAGCGGCGCAGTTCGGTTTCCTGCCCGGCTTTCTCTGGCTCCTGATCGGAGTCTGTCTGGGCGGCGCGGTCCACGATTTTGTCATTCTGGCGGCGTCGGTCAGGCGGAAAGGGCGGTCACTCGCGGAAATCGCCCGGAACGAAATCAGTCCGCTCGCGGGGACCGTCGGATCGGTCGCAATTCTCATCATCGTGGTCGTGGCGCTGGCGGGGCTCGGGATGGCCGTGGTGAATGCGCTCCGTGGGAGCTCGTGGGGGACGTTCACGATCGCCATGACGATACCGATCGCGCTCCTGGTGGGGCTGTGGATGTACCGCGTCCGCCCGGGGAGGATCGGCGAGGCAAGCATGATCGGCGTTGCGGGGGTTCTCGCCGCAGTCATCGTGGGCAGTTTGATTCCCGGATCTTCATTCGCGTCCTATTTCACACTCTCCCGCACCGGTCTTGTCGTCGTTATGGGCGCCTACGGCTTCATCGCATCGGTGCTGCCCGTCTGGCTCTTGTTGTGTCCGCGCGATTATCTGAGCTCCTACATGAAGATCGGAACGATCGCGGCCCTCGTTCTCGGGGTCGTCATCGTTCATCCGGACGTGAAGATGCCTGCGCTGACGCAGTTCGTCGGGGGCGGCGGCCCGATCATCCCCGGTAAGTTATTCCCGTTTGTATTTATCACGATTGCGTGCGGTGCAATCTCGGGCTTTCATGCGCTTGTTTCCTCGGGGACGACGCCGAAGATGCTCATTAAGGAAAGC
>VBOC01000227.1 GCA_005877655.1 Ignavibacteria bacterium | reverse complement strand
CCTGTCCCTTTGAACTCCTGAAAGATCAGATCGTCCATGCGCGAGTTCGTTTCAACAAGGGCGGTTGCGACGATCGTCAGCGATCCGCCCCCCTCCAGCGCGCGCGCCGCGCCGAAGACCCGCTTGGGAATTTCAAGGGCACGGCTGTCCACTCCCCCCGATAGGGTCTTGCCGCTGCTCTTTTGTACTGCGTTGAACGCCCTGCCCATCTTCGTCAGCGAGTCCAGGAGCAGCACGACATCCTTACCCACTTCAACATAACGTTTCGCATACTCGAGAATGATCTTTGTCAGGCGTACGTGGCTTTCGCGATCGCTGTCACTCGAGCTGGCGAACACCTCGCCCTTGATCGTTCGTCGCATGTCTGTGACCTCCTCCGGCCGTTCATCGACCAGCAGAACCATCAGGTGAATCTCCGGATGGTTCTGGGTGATTGATGCGGCGAAACCCTGCATCAACATCGTTTTCCCGGAGCGGGGAGGCGCCACGATGAGAGCCCTCTGACCCTTTCCGATCGGAGAGAGCAGGTCGACGACCCGCATCGAAACATCCGTCGGGCCTTTCGTCAGATTGATGCGCTCGCTGGGATCGACCGCCGTGCGGTGAGAAAAGTCCTCGACATACTTCCATTCCTCCGGGTCGAGCCCGTTGACACTCTTGATCCCGGCGACCTGCGGCGCGCCGGCGCCGCCGGGCTTCGTCATACATTCCAGGAAACAGGCGCTGCGCAAGCCGTAACGGGAGATGAGCTGGGGAGAAACATGCGGATCGGCGCCGCTCCTGTCCAGCTCAACCGAAATCGGCCGCAGCCGTCCCCCCCGGTGATCTTCCAGTTCGAGAAGGCCTTTGTACGAGCCATTCATCACGTTATGAGCTCCGCATTTTCATGTTTTAAAAATCTAATTTTTTTTCTATCTTCCACGCTCAACAACCCCACGGGAACAGACAATGAAGTTATCGGGAATTCAGATTCTGATCGTGCGAGTGATCCTCGGCGCCCTCTTCCTCAGTCTCGGCGTCGACAAGATCCAGGAGGGATGGCTGACCAGCCGGGAGCCGCTGATAAAATCGCTGAATAGTTTCCATGAGCACGCCAGCGGCCCGCAATTGATCTATCTCGAATATGTGGCGATTCCCTACGCGGGTACGTGGTCAAAGATCCTGGCCCTCGGTGAAACATCCCTGGGCATCTCCCTTCTCCTGGGGCTCCTGACGAGGCTCTCTTCGCTGGCAGGCATGGGCATGGTCCTGAACCTTCATGCCGCGACCGGAAATCTCTTCTCGCTTACTTTTTTCGGAAATCCCTGGGCTGCGCTCATCATTGCCTGCTTGCTCGTCGTCTTCCTCGCCCGCGGAGGACGCTGGATGGGAATCGATGCCCTCCTGGTAAGATCGGGCCCCGGAGAGATCCTGTGGTGAGCCCGACCATTCAAAATTCGGGCGGATGATCGATGTCCATCTCGATCTTCTGCGACTCGTTGGCATAGATTGTCGTCTTTCGCGTGGCGGGAATTTGAATTTCCCAATCCCCGCGGCTGTTCTTGATGACCGAGCCCCACAATTTCCGGATTTTCCACGACGTGAACTGTTCCCAGAACACCCACCCGAAGTAGGCCACGCCGCTTTCCACGAGAAATGCCGGCACTCGCTCTCCTGGCTCCACGTTCACCTCTCCGACGGTTGTCGGGCGGTAGCCGCGCCTCGCAAGCTCCTCGACAAAAACCTCCGTGAGATCTTTCCCGCCGTGGATAAGCTCATGCTTGACTCTCTTGACGATCCTTCCTTCGACGATTGCGCCCAGCGCCTCGCGCAGAGGCTTCTCTACCGGGCTTTTCGCAATCATCAGGGCCTTCCCGTTGGATTCGCCGATTCTCCGCCTCCGAACTCTGTCCTGATGCTCACCTCATTCGTCATTCAGCAACCCATCGGTGAAAATCCGGTGCACAAGACCGGCTTTTCACCTCATTCAACGTAGAAATCTTGGGGTTCAATTGCAAGTCTGCGGGCAGATCGGACTTGTCCGAAACCGAAACGATCGGTATCTTTGACGCATGGCTGTCCGCCTAGGATTGATTGTTTGTTCGCTCGCGAGTTTCCTCATATCGTTGTACTTCACGCTCGTCACCTACCGGCTCATGAAACCCGACCAACGGTTCATTCCTCCGGTTTGCCGGATGAATGGAGATTCCTGCCTCTCGATCGTCGATAGCCCGCAGGCGCGGCTCTTCGGAGTGCCGAACTCACTCCTGGGGATTGCGTTCTACCTCGGCGTCCTCGTTGCCGCCATCGGCGGCCTTCTCCCGTCAACGACGCTTTATTGGGGTCTGCTCGCGGTTTCAACCGGAACAGTGCTGATCGGATTATACCTGATCTACTCTCTGCTCGCCGTTCTTAAGGTACGATGCGTGCTTTGTTTCACCGGACACATTCTTAATCTTCTCATCCATGGCATCGCGTACCGGCTTCGTCTACACGGAAAGATTTCTCGACCACAAGACCGGCCTCGGTCACCCGGAGCGCCCCGAGCGTTTACGGGCGATTGTGTCCCGCCTTAAGGAGGTAAAGCTTGCCTCGTCCCTTGAGCCCATTTCGATCGAGCCTGCGTCGGAGGAATGGATGTCAAAGGTTCACACGCCTGCTCACATCCGGTTTGTCAGGGAGACTTGCCTTCGGGGCGGTATTCTCGACGGGGGCGACACACCGGTCTCGAAAGACTCATATGAGGTCGCTCTCCTCGCGGCCGGCGCAGTGATCGCGGCTGTGGCCGCCGTCCTGAACGGCGGAATGGAAAACGCCTTCTGCGCAGTCCGGCCGCCGGGACATCATGCAACACAGGCAGTGTCAATGGGCTTTTGCCTTTTTAATAATGCAGCGATCGGGGCGCGCTTTGCTCAGGCCGCCCACGGCCTCAAGAGAGTCGCGATCATCGACTGGGATGTCCACCACGGCAACGGAACACAGGAGATTTTTTACGAAGACAAGTCGGTTTTTTATATCAGCACGCATCAATATCCTTTTTATCCCGGGACCGGAAGCCGCACCGAAACCGGAAGCGGTGAAGGTAAAGGGTACACGCTCAACATACCAATGAGTGCCGGAAGCGGTGAGAAGGAATATCTGGATGCGTTCCGGGGGGAGATCCTTCCCGCATTGGACCGGTACCGCCCGGAGCTTATCATGATCTCCGCGGGCTTCGACGCACATCGGGACGATCCGCTTGCGAATATCAATCTCACGGAAGAATCGTTCTCAAAGCTCACTCTCTTGATATCGGAGTCGGCCCGCCGCAACTGCAACGGAAAAATTGTTTCTGTTCTCGAAGGAGGCTATCATCTTACCGCACTCGCGCGAAGCGTGGAAGCTCATTTGCGAGTGTTCACGGGAAAACATTCTTGACTTTCAGGCCTCCGTTCTGTACCATTATGGAGCTCGATGCACAGTAACGATCTAAAAGCGCCTCTCAAGCCGCAGCTCCTTAATCTCTCTTCGATCGTCTCGCGCCTGCTGGGCGGAGCGATGATCGCGATCATGCTCCTTGTGCTTCTCACCTTTGTTGCCCCATACATCGACGACGCGAATTCCTTTGCCTATCTGCGTTCGGCGCTCACGTTTGAACGCAAGATCGAAGAGGCGGTCCGGTCCAACATCCCGACCAGGTTCGGCGGGAAGGATATGACCAAATTAATGATCATCGTCGGCATGTTCATGTTCAGCAGCACACTCAGCCGGGCTGGCGAGCGCTTTCACAGCCAGGCGGAATACATCAGGAACAAGGCAGATCTCGAGACGTGGAAGAGCCAGAGGAACCTTTCGGAGAATACGATCATCCTCTCCCCGCTCAATCAAAAGCTCGAGCAGATCAGGACGGCAAAGAGAAAGGACCGGGAGGAACTGTTGAAGGACTTTGCGGAGGCAAAGAGACGGCTCGATGAGATGGGAAGGGATCTGGCCTTTCTCTCCATCGACGTGGTCGATTCAACCGGTTTGAAAATGGGCGAAGACCAGGCTGCGGTTACGCACGATTTCACCGCGTACAAGCACTTCGTCGATACGAAGCTGAGCGCACACGGCTGCCTGAAGTCGAACTGGACACCCGACGGCGTCATGAGCTGCTTTACATCGGTGGATGCGGCGGTGCGCGCGGCCAGGGAGGTCGTTAACGGCCTGGAACTTTTCAACGCAAACGTGAAAACCTTGCGCAGGCACTTTCACGTCCGGTGCGGCGTGAACTCGGGGTTTGTCTATTTCGAGGACCAGATGGACATGTGGGAAATCAGCGACCGCGTGATCGATACGGCGGCCCATATCCAGAAAAAAGCACACCCCGACACCGTAAGCGTTTCAAAGCCGGCCATTGAGCCGCTCAACGAGCGCGTCGGCTTCGAGCCGGCAGGAATAGTTGTCGACGGGTACGAGGTGTATGAGTGGCGAAAGCCGTAGTCAGTCGGCCCTTTTCCAGACTGTACCGTCTTTCTTATCTTCGAGGACGATCCCCAGCTTTGAGAGACCGTCGCGGATTTTATCGGAAAGCGACCACAATTTCTCCTCCCGGGCCGCTCTGCGCAGATCGATGATCAGCTGAATCAATTCCGCTTCCAGGGAGGCGTTTCCTGAGGCCGCCCGACCGTCATCGCGAGGCAGGATCCCGAGAATTGTTCCGCCGAATTCGGAGAACAACTGCGCGGCCTCCCGCAGCGTTTCGGTGGGAACGGCGCCCTGCGACATCGCGTTGTTCATCTCACGGCTGAGATCGAAAAGCCCCGCGATCGCCTGCGGAGCGTTGAAATCGTCGTCCATCGCCTCAAGAAACTTTTTTCTGAATTTTGCGAGTCCGGACTCTGAGAGAGTTTCTGGCTCCTGCCGCGGCGCCGGTTGGGCGCCGTCTCCATGCCCGTTCCTCTTGGACAATTCGGTGCCGACGTTTCTGACCGTATTGACAAGTTTCTCCCATCCCTTCGCCGCTCCGTCGAGGGCTGCGGTCGTAAAATCGAGCGTGCTGCGGTAATGGCTCTGAAGAATAAAAAATCTGACCACGAGAGGCGAATAACTCTTGAAGGCGTCCTTGAGGATGATGACATTTCCGAGCGACTTCCCCATTTTCTGGTTTCCGACCGTCACAAGATTATTATGCACCCAGTACTTCACGAAGGGTTTCCCCGTCGCGCACTCGCTCTGCGCGATCTCGCTTTCGTGATGCGGGAACTGGTTGTCCAACCCGCCCCCGTGGATATCAAACGTTTCTCCCAGGTATTTCATCGACATCGCGGAACACTCGACATGCCATCCGGGAAAGCCGAGGCCCCAGGGGCTGGGCCACTGCATGAGATGGCCGGCGCCGGCCCGTTTCCATAACGCGAAATCATTCTGGTGGCGTTTCTCCGGATTCGGGGCGACGCGGGTTCCCGGCTCAAGCTCCTCCGTCCGGCGGCCCGATAGTTTTCCGTACTCCTTGTCGCGGGAGACCTCGAAATACACCGAGCCGTTGACAGCATAGGCAAATCCCCGCTCGATCAGTCTCTTGATCAATTCTATTTGCTCGATGATATGGCCCGTCGCCCTCGGGGAGATATCGGGCCGGACCACGTTCAGCGCGTCCATGTCCTCGAAGTAACTTCGCGTGTATGTCTCGGCGATCTGCATCGGGTGCAAGCGGTCGATCTTCGACCGTTGCTCGATCTTATCCTCGCCCTCATCCGCGTCATCGGTAAGGTGCCCCACGTCGGTGATGTTCTGGACGTACAGAACCTTGCATCCGGAATATCGAAGATAGCGCACGATGAGGTCGAACGAAACATAGCTCTTCGCATGGCCGACATGCGAATGCCCGTAGACAGTCGGGCCGCACACGTACATCCGCACCTGTTCTCT
>VBOC01000226.1 GCA_005877655.1 Ignavibacteria bacterium | reverse complement strand
ACGTAAATCCAACCGTCGGGAAATGCATATTCGAGATGACGGACCAAGGCATTCCCGGCGGCGATTGTGGTGAAAGCCCATTGGAGGGAATAGGCACTTGTCCCCGAGCCATTTTTCGCGTTGACACGCCAGAAGTACTTCTTCGAATTCGACAATGAGGAGAGTTGCCTGGAAGTTGCCGTCAGCGTTGAATCATTGAGAATCAGAGATCCGAATAATGAGTCGGCCGACACCTGGAGGCGATACGAAACCGCCCCGCTTGAAGGATTCCAGGTGACGGTTGGAGATATTGATTGATTACCCGCCCCGTTCGCCGGCGATGCCAGCGTCGGCGCGGAAGGGGGCAGGACAGTGCCCCCGGATTGCGAACTCACGGAGAAATTATCGAAGATGACCGGCGTCGGAAAGACGCATGAGCGAAGAGCGAAATACCATTGGGGGGGCGAATAGATCGAATCGCTCACAGAAAGTATCTGCACCCCGTTCGCCAGCGCCAGCATCGTACGGTTGTCGCAGAGGACGCGGAAGGTGAGGATATCCCCCGGATTGATCGTATGAGTGGTTTGGGCGAGAGATGTGAAGACGGTGTACCCGGGGCCCACGCGGTCGATCTCGATCAGATCCGATCCGGCCTGCTGGAGAAATCGCAACCGGTACCCTGTTCCGGATGCGTAATCCTTGTTGTTCATTCTGGCGTACAGAAACAGGGAGGTATACGCTGTGTTCCCGCTTTTTTGCAAGACGGACAGACTCGCTTCCGTCCCCGCGCCCACGAGCGTGTCCCAGACAACACCGCCGAAATTGTACGCGCCCGCGCCGCTGGTGGGTCGAAGGGCGTTACTCACAACCGCCATCGATCCCGCGTTCGGTTGATTCTGAATCAACGACCACTTATTTGCACCGGGGAGGGCCGCATCCGGACGGTTGAAACTGTCCCGCAAAGTTCCGGGCACCGGCGAACATCCATCCGGCTGAAGAACTGCGGGCGGATTCTTTTGCGGGGGCGGGCTTGAACTATTCTGGCCCCTCGCGAGGCCGCCCTGGAGGAACAAGTGGAGAAAAAGGAAAAGGGCATATTCTCGAAGCAGGGATCTCTTCACGGTATCACCTTCGGTTGTGATAGTTGTCTCTTCCATTGCTACTGGCTTGCGCACACGGGACAACGGACCATGATGGTAGACAACGGTCCCAACTCTATCTCAACTCTATCCCAACTTCGGGGAATGCCACCTGCGATCCGGAACGGATGGATCCGGATCAATTCGCGGGGAAAACGTTATGCGGGGGTAATGAAACTACCGCGTCGATGAATGGAGCCGTTCATGAATCCGCCCCTTCATCGCTCGCGATGCGTTCTGCGGGGATTACAATACCAAGACAATATGCCTAGTAATTCGGGGCAATAGCAAGTTAATTTTCGTTAATGTCGCGGAGGGCCGATCGGTTAAGGAGTTCCCGCAGCCCATCGGGCGCGCAGCGATCGCTGCCGGTCGGTCAATTCCGGAACATCCTCGATTCGGACTACGGGGCTCTCGTATCCGGCGATGATAACCGATGCACGCCGCGCAGTGCCTGCGCGTTTCACATCGACATTCAGGGTGTCGCCGATGCGCAGCCGGCCAAGCAACGCACGGAACTCCGCCGCGCCTACAGGGTTGCCATTGACCGCCGTGATCCGGTCGCCGGTATGCAAACCGGCGTTTCCCCAGCAGCTCGACGGATTCGAAATCCCGAGACTCGGCCCGGTGTCACCCGGCTGCTCCCATGCGTACACGCGCAGATCGGGAGCCGGCCGGCCGTCGGGATTCAGGGAAGGAGACCACGAAACCCTGGTGCGGAGGCCGATCAGGCCAAGATAGCGGTCGAAGTCGATGCTTTTCTCCCCGCGAACATACTCTTCGAAGAAGGAATGAACATCGCTTCCGCAGACATCGGCTACGGCGCGCTCGATGTCCAGTCCGGTAAATCCGCGCTGACCGCTGAATCGCTCGAACATCAGCCGCATCACATCGTCCATACTCCGCCGGCCGTCGGTCGCATCGCGGATAAGAAGATCAAGCATCGTTCCGAGCAGTTCACCCTGCAAGTGGGTGCTCGCGCTGTAATCGCCGAGCAAGCCAGGCGGTGAATGTGAGGCGAGACTCACGCGCTCCGGCGAGATGCGGGCGTTTCCGGGGCTGCCCAGATACCAGCTCACGAGCCCTGCGACGTGGGCGAGGCGAGTGGAATCATGCACGGGAAGTCCGGCGCGGCGCCGGGTAAGGTCGGCATAGAACATTGTCACTCCTTCGCTCCACCAGAGCCCCGGTGATTGCTGCTGCCGGTAATCCACATCTCCGTACTCGGCAGGCCGGAGCCGCATAAGATTCCAGGTGTGAAAATACTCGTGCGCCAGCGTTCCGACAATGTCGGTGAGGCTTCCGGCGAGGCTGGCGCTCGAAGCTCCGATCGTGACAGAGTTAAGGTGCTCAAGAGCCCCGTACGCACTGTCCTCGATGACGAAGGAATATTCCCGGTAAGGGAGACGTCCAAAGAGGGCTAGTTCCTGATTGACAAGGAGTCTGATGTCGGCCAGCAGAGCCGCGGTATCGAAGGGCACTGCCGCGGGGTCCGGCCAGTAGACCACTCGGTGCGGCACTCCATCAACCGTAAAAGTCCAGCTCTTGAACAGGCCCACAAGAACCGGCGAATCGACGAGAATCGCGGCGCTCGGGGCGAAAAAAATCGACGGATCAGCCGTGGGCTCCAACCCGGTTACCGACCGCCATCCGGCCGGCAGCTCAAGCGCGACAAAGGACGGGGCAAGCGTACTCCCGACGATATACATGAACGAGTGCGGCCCGCCGACGAGTCCGCCCTCGCGGGTAAGATACGGACGCCACGCTGCGCGGCCGCGAGACTGATTTGCGGGTGTCATCTGGAAGGGGAGATGAATGCGATAACGCAACACAACATCGCCGCCCGGCGCTCTGACGCGCCACACTGCGCTGTCTTCCCGCACCACACTCGCTGTGCCATTACGTGAGTCGACCCGGAGCGATTCCACGTAGCGCCAGAAGCGATCGTCGTATTCCTGATGCGCTACCATGGCGACGCGAAATGTGTCGGAGACGTTTCGGATGCGCATCTCGACGGCATAACCCGACAGGTCTGCCCGATCGACGCGTAGCGTGTACCGCACGACCGGCTGCGTGCGGTCGAATCGTGTCTCGACTGCATCCGCCGGATGGACAAGCGGGTTCTGGGCGTGCGTCACCGGCGACACCGCGAAGAGCGAAAGGACGGCGGCGATCAAACGATTCATGAGACCTCTTGTTTGAAAAAGTTTTTCAGGAAATAGACTGGATTCCGGCCGGAGATGAAGGGTTTGAATCGGTTACAAGGAATTGGCGGAGGCGCCGTGGCGTATCGCCATCGCCGCCTCTTCTCTCGTGCTGATGCAGCAAATCTTGACTCTGATGAACACGGGACTTATCCGGGAACTAGAAGCTTATTGTGATCAACGAGCCGTCGAACGTCGTTGGAAAGGTTTGCAGGGGACTCGGAGCCGGACCGGATAGGTTGGCCGCAAAGTTTCCAGCCTGAGCGCCGAACGTCGATCCATGGCACGGACAACGTACCTGACCGCCGGCCGGATTATTGACGGCGCACCCTGCGTGGGTGCAGACGACCGACATGGTCTTGAAGTCGGCTGCCCCGCTCTCCGAGACGCGCACGACCAGGACGGCATTTCCTCCGTTGTTGCCGTCGAACGTGCGGCGGATGCTGCCTCCTGCACTTTGTAAAGCGCTTTCATTCGCCAGGGTGAGTGTCACCTTCTGACCGGTTACGGGCGAGGGGTTGACCCCCATATCTTGCTTGCATCCCTCCTGACTCGCCAGAAGCGATACGGCTGGGAGGATTGCCGCGCCCGCCGACAGCGCTCGAAGGAAATCACGGCGTGATATTGGTGTCATCGGAGGGACCTGGCGGTTGTTGTTGAATTTCGCACAAGAAAAGCTTAAATTAACGGCCACCCAAGAAAGGCCGCTCCCAGCGGCCGACATCTCTGCGATTTCAGGCATTCGCGCGAGTGGTGGAACTGGCAGACACACCATCTTGAGGGGGTGGCGCCCGGAAGGGCATGCGAGTTCAAGTCTCGCCTCGCGCACGAAAAAGGGGCAAAAAACGCTTGACTTTCATAGTTCGTAATTGTATCTTGACACTGCTCAAATGCGCATTTTTGCCTCCACCATTGCCATCCTGCTGACTCTCTGGGGGGTCGCTAACTCGGAAGTCATCAAGTCGAGCTCTCTTCAGGCGAGCAGCGACGGCGTCAATATCACGATCCGCTTTATAACCGAAGACGAATCGAACGTGGCGAGATTTGACCTCGAACGCCGGACCGATAACGAGGCCGGTTACACGACGATCGCGTCTCTCGATCCGAAAGGCCCGTCTCTGTACGAATATGTCGATCGCTCGGCGTTCAAGAAGACCACGACGATGTATCACTACCGGATAAAAATCTCCTACACCAACGGCGCAATGCCGACCTATACCGTCGACCTGCCGGTGTCTCATACGGTTTCCGGAGTGCGGCGAACGTGGGGAAGCATCAAGGCGATGTTCCGTTATTAAATAATTCCGAAGACATGGTGTCGCGTGTGCCGATCGAGAGCGATGAATGTGTATCGCTCTTTTTTGCTTTCTGAGGGCTCCTTCGGCCGATGCTCGTCAAGAAGAAGCTCGTACTCGCCTCCGGGTCCCCCCGCCGCCAGCGTCTTCTCCGCCAGATCGGATTGCGGTTTGAAATGCGGGAGAGCGGCATCGACGAAGGAAGCGAATCGGCCGGCGATCCCGTCGAGCGTGTATCGGGATTGTCGGAACGCAAGGCGCAGGCCGTGGGGGAGTCGTTCACGAACGCAATTATCATCGGCGCCGACACCATCGTCCGGATCGACGGGGAGAATCTGGGAAAGCCCTCGGACCGGGCCGACGCTATACGCATGCTCAGGATGCTGAGCGGCAGGACGCATGAGGTGTATACCGGCGTTTCAATCATCGACAGGCCGTCCGGCCGGCGGGTGACCGCGGTTGAGATTACGAGGGTCACCTTTCGGCCGCTGGAAGAGGATGAAATCCGCGAGTATGTTTCATCCGGTTCTCCGATGGACAAAGCGGGAGCGTACGGTATTCAGGACGACATGGGCGCGGTTTTCGTCGAGCGAATCGACGGGTGTTTCTATAATGTGGTCGGATTGCCCCTGAGCCGATTGTACGTGACACTGAGAGAGTTTCAGAAACAATTGAATCCGGATTAGTTTACAATGGCGAAAAAAATAAGGGTCGTGATCGCGAAAGTCGGCCTCGACGGACATGACAGGGGAGCGAAGGTCATTGCCGCGGCTCTCCGCGATGCCGGAATGGAAGTGATCTATACCGGCTTGAGGAAGACCCCCGAAACGGTTGTCGAAGCGGCTTTGCAGGAGGATGCCGATGTAATCGGCGTCAGCCTCCTGAGCGGGGCCCACATGACGATCTTTCCGCGCATCCTCGCCCTGATGAAGTCGAAGAAGCATGATCACGTGCTTCTGTTCGGGGGCGGAATTATTCCGGACCAGGACATCGCCGATTTGAAGAGGATGGGAGTGGGAGTACTTTTCACGCCGGGCGCTTCAACGCTTGATATTGTAAAGTATGTCAAAGATTGGGTAGCGAAGAACCGGGCAGATTAGGCGTTTCTTGGGAGGCATCACCCTTCGTCCAGCCAGATCGACAATTCGACAGGAGGCGTTTCAATATCGTCACTCTCCCGAACCTCCAATTGGACCGGCTGCGTCAGGATTTCGATGCCCTGGTGGGAAAAGGGAAAGAGGTCATCGACGGAAAAAATCCTCCTGAAATCGGGCGCGCGGAAGAAGATCTCGAATTTTCTTGACAGCTCGTCGAGCCGTTTCAGATAATGCTGGCTGTTCTCGTCGGGAAAGTTTGGATCCCACTCCTCCGCAAGCCTGGAATTGTCGAACCCCCTCACGTGGGTGTCGGTCCCTGTAATGTAATAGGAAATCCGGTCTCCCGGCTTCCACCGGATGCCGGATGCGATCGCCACCTCGTAACTTGCCGTCCGGTTCCGGTCTCCCGCCGAGACAGCCGCGGTGTATTTTTCCAGGTTCTCCTTGAGAAACTCCACGCGCGCAAATTCGTCCACCGCGAGCTTGTGGCCGGATATGGCCGTGTGATACTTTCCATAGACGCGGTGCAGCCCCTCGATATCGCGCTTCACGAGCTGCTCGATACATTCGCGAATATACTGTCTCCCGAATCGTTCAATGTTCCGCGCCCCCAGCGATGAGCCCTTGATCTTTACGTTCTCTCCATATCCGAGCAAGGCATAATTTTTCTTCTTGTAGCTCAGGATCAGCTTGTATCGCCCGCTGATCACAGGATGGATCCCAACCGGCAGTTCCCTGGCCAGACTTTCCACAAACCGGCTTTCGGCATCGGGACTCTGAGCATCCGGGGGCGGGACGAAGAAGACTCCATCGGTATCGACCATCACCACCGTACCCTTCCGGGATGTAATTGCTGACATAAGCTGGCGGAGGATCTGCTGGCCGGTCCGGGTCACCTCGTCGGCTGCCTCGGGATCGTTAAAAAGTGCCTGAGTGTAGCCCAGGTAACCGTAAAATGAGTTAATAAGAATTTTGAAGGACGACTGCATGGCATCGTACTTCAGTTGCAGTTCCCGTTGCGGTATGCTCCGCATTTTTCGTTTCGTCTTCAGCCGCAAATCTGTGAGTTTTTCCAGCAAATGCCGGAAGACGCCGAGCGTTTCGGACCGGGGGGCAATATTGCGGTTGAGCATGATGGAAGGGTAAAGGGATTCGACGTCCACGTCGAGAATCGGCCCCAGTATTCCTGTGTGAAAAATGTCCGTGTACCCGCCCGTCGTCTGCAGTCCTCCCCGCGGCCTGGGCACCGAATGCTTGCGGGCGACGTATTCGCGCAGGATGAGGGCCTCGATCTTTGCCGCCGAACCGATCCGCGCAAGCGTGCCGTAGTTCATCGGAACCAGTTGCGAGAGGTAAAAGTAGGTGGGCGACAGAAGGTCGCTCAACAGGCGCGTCTCCTCCACGTCATCGAGCGCATAGCGGGCGAGCGTCTGGTGGTCGTGATCCCAGTACCACGAGATCCGGTTTGGCTCGACGTACACCCGGTCAGTCCGGGCAAAACCGAAGTACTGAGCGGCGTACTTCAGACCGTAGCTCTCGAGCGATCGTTTGGATACGTCGTATGACTGGAGGAGAAGCCAAGTGTCAATGATGTGGCGGCCCGCGATTTCCCACGCTCCGTGCTCGACGGATCTCTCGGCAAAGGCGGTGCGGGAATCGAATGAGCGCATGGCCGACCCGTCGCGTCCGATGGTGCACTCAATGCCGTGGAGCCTCGAGCGGGCGGCGATGTAGGGAAGATCGAAATTGTAGATGTTGTGCCCCTCGATCACGTCCGGGTCCTTCTGGCGAAGAAGCCGGACCAATTCGGATAATCCGGTCCTCCAGCCTCGCCGCATTGCTGAACCTGGACCCCCGGCTGGTGTACGTTTCGATGTCGAGCTGCAGCCGGTGGACGTCGTCAAAATCCATGCCCTTGAACAGCGTCATGCCTGTCTGCATGAGAAACTGGGAAACCGCATCGGGGCGCAGGTGAAGCTCGGGCACATCGTTGTAGGCTTCCACGGCCGCGCCTGAACGCCGGTTGTGGGCGGCAATGACCGCCTGAACCGCTTCCCACATCTCCGACCAGCGTGCGAAAGCGCAGAGAAAGCGGTATTCATGACCGCCTTCCAGTTTCTTGATCCAGTGCCTGGAAGAAAACCCGTCGAGGTAGGAGGAATCGGTCAGGAAAAAGAACGGATAGAAATCAGTGTCCCTCACCGAAACAGTGTCGCCTTCCCGCCGGTAGATCCGCATCGTGCCATCGCCGATGTGTTGAACGGCAAGAATGCGTTCCTCGGGGTTCCGGCCGAAGAGGACCGGATCGGTCAGGAGGGGCCGCTCACTTTCTTTTGCGATCGATGAAGGGTTCAAGGACATCGATGGGTACGGGGAAGAGAATCGTTGAATTCTTGTCGGCAGCGACTTCGGTCAGCGTTTGGAGAAAGCGCAGCTGCAGGGCGATCGGATTCGTGGCGATGATCGCTGCAGCGTCCGCGAGCTTCTGGCTCGCCTGAAACTCGCCCTCTGCGTGCACAACCTTGGCCCGCCGCTCACGCTCCGCCTCCGCCTGCTTCGCCATCGCACGCTGCATCTCGATCGGGAGGTCTATCTGTTTCACCTCGACGTTGGATACCTTGATGCCCCAGGGTTCGGTGTGCTCGTCGATGATCTCCTGAAGCTCGCGGTTGATCTTGTCGCGCTGGGACAGGATCTCGTCAAGCTCCGATTGGCCCAGGACGCTCCGAAGAGTCGTTTGGGAGAGCTGTGAGGTCGCGAAGAGAAAGTTCTCCACCTCCACGATCGCCTTCTCGGGCTGCACAACACGGAAATAGACGACCGCGTTTACTTTTATCGAGACATTGTCGCGGGTGATGACATCCTGCGTCGGCACATCGAACACGACGGTGCGGAGACTTACCTTGACCATCCTGTCCACAATCGGTATGAGAAAGACAATGCCGGGGCCCTTCGCGGCAATGAGCCTCCCGAGCCGAAAAATCACACCCCGCTCGTACTCCCGCAGCACGCGGATGGCATTGAACAGAACCATGACACCGAGTATCGTGATGACGACGATGCCGACCGGAATCATTTCCATGGGTTCCTCCATCTGTGACGCTTATGTGAGCTTTCTGACTTTGAGTCTGAGGTTTTCCACCTGATCGACCTTTACC
>VBOC01000225.1:2610-5474 GCA_005877655.1 Ignavibacteria bacterium | reverse complement strand
CCAACTCCGCCCGCGCAGGTCGTGTTGACGGCGCCCGCGAACGGGGCGACGGGGAGACCTCTGAACGACACGCTCGCGTGGAATGGCGTGGCCGGGGCGGCTCATTACCATGTCCAGGTTTCACTCTCTCCCTCGTTCGCCTCACTGGTCGCCGATGATACCGTGACGGCGACTTCTGTGCTGCTGCCCGGGTTGAGCCTGCTCACCACGTACTACTGGCGTGTCGTGGCGGCGAGCCCCTTCGGCGTAGGCGTCTACCAGAACCCGCCCGACAGTTTCACGACGCAGCAGAGTCTCGACGTGAAGGAATCGGGCGACGGAATTCCCCATGCCTTCAGCCTGTACCAAAATTACCCGAACCCGTTCAACCCCTCGACCCACATCCGGTTTTCGGTCTCGCAGTCGGCCCGCGTCCGATTGACGGTGTACGACATCCTGGGAAAGGAAATTTCTACAATTCTTGCCGGCGATTTTGCTCCCGGCACGTATTCGGGGGTCTGGCTCGGGATGGACGGCCGCGGATCGCCGCTTGCCAGCGGAATCTACTACGTACGAATGGTTGCCGATGCCGGGGGGGGTGACAGCCGCGCGCCCGACCGGTTTGTCGGCACCATCAAGATGATTATTTCGAGGTGATGGCCGTTCTCCTGCTCGCGTCACTTCCGGGGGCCTGAAAAACCAGTACGATGAACGCACGACTTCTTCACAGGGAGGCATGTCACTCCCAAGGAAAAACCGCGATCCGGTCCCGGTCAGCGGCCCTCTGGCTGATCGCCATCCCGGTTCTTTCGTTTCTCGGGAGCACTTTGGTGCGTGCCCAGGGTCCGCCCGACGTCCGCTTCAGGTTCTGGGTAACCGCAACCGACAGCGGATATCGCCCGAAGACCTCCGCCCCCATGTTTTTCGGGCTCCATCCGAACGCCACGTATTGCGTCGACACGCTGCTCAGGGGATTCTCCGATCACTGGTTCGAGGACGACTCCCAGGCGGTGAATGAGCTCCTTCAATACCCCCCCTGCGCACCGGGCGTCGATGTGCGCATGTTTAATACCAAGTCGGGATGCTATGAGATGTCATCCGTCGGCCGACTGAATAACATTCATCAGTTTCACGATACCACCGAGTCGGACACAGTTCGAATAAAGTGGTGCGTAAGAGACAGCGCGGAACACCCGCTCATTTTCAGATGGCCCTCCGTGCTTCGGTATTATTTCGACAGCGTGAAAATGACTGATCCGGGTGATCTGTCGAATATCAATATGCTCCAAGACTCCTCATGGACGTACCATCCCGACCAGGATCAGATCGGAATTCCATACCTCAACATCACAATGTGGGGCCCGAAAATTCCGCCAGGTCCACCCGCACCTGTGGTGCTGACCTCGCCTGCGAATGGAGATAGCGACCGACCGTTAAGCCCCACGCTCACGTGGAACGCCGTGCCCGGGGCGTCTTATTACAGGGTTCAAGTTGATACGGTGAGAACTTTCAATAACCCGCTTGTTTCAGACACGCTCGGCACTACTCTCAGGGCTCTCACCGGCCTTGCGCAGGGGAAATGGTACTACTGGCGGGTTCTCGTTTCCAATCAGTTTGGAGTCAGTTTATATCAGAACCCTCCCGACAGCTTTAAGACCATGGCGCTTGTGCCGGTAGCGCCGCCGATCATCTCGCCGACCCCGGGACAGACAGGTGTTGCGAGCTCTCCAACCTTCAAGTGGCACGCGGGATCGCCACCGTTGACTTATGAGCTCCAGCTCTCGAGTTCTGCGGGGTACTCACCTCTGGCGCACGACACGACGCTTTCCGACACTTCTGCCGTCTTCCCCAACCCGCTCCTGAATTGCGGCAAATACTTCTGGCGGGTGAGGGGGCACAATGCACAGGGATTCGGTCCCTTCTCAAGCGCGAATTTCAGGGTCAGTCTGGCGACGCCTGCGGTGCCGGTCATTATCCAGTATCCGGACAACCAGACCGGCGTTTCCCAAAATGCGACGCTCGTGTTCACGGGGAGGGACAGCTGTACGACCGTCTATCGCGTTCAGGTCGCGCGCGATTCACTCTTCAGCCAGACGGTTTTCAATTCGACGATAACGGACTCTGCCCTGGTTCTCAACAACCTTTTGGGGCTGACCACTTACTACTGGAGAGTGAGGGCGGAGAACACGTCGTTCCAAAGCGCCTACACACAGACACGGAGATTTACCACCGCGGCTCTGCCCCCCGGAGCTCCAAATCTGATATCGCCCGCAGCAGGGGTCACGACCCAGAATCTGTCACCGCTCCTCGTCTGGAGCACGCCAATTAATAATCCGGTTACCTACCGGTTAGAGCTCGACCTTACGGGTACTTTTACAAGCCCCCTGATGGACGATTCGACGCTGACTGACACAACGCGATCGATCGGCCCTCTCCTCGGATGCACCCGGTACTTCTGGCGCGTGAGCGCGAAGAACGCGGCCGGCCCGGGCCTGTTTGCCCAGGCCTCATTCCTGACGCCCCTCCAGCCGCCCGGGCCTCCGGCGCTTCTCGCTCCGGCGAACGGAGCCACGGATCAGGCGGCACTGACACTGCTCTCCTGGATCCCAAGCGGGTCGTGCGCGCCATCGCTCTACATCGTCAACCTTGCTTCCGATACGGCATTTAGCAATATTGTCCGTCGCGACACGCTGACCCAAAATTCGAAGCAGGTGGGGCCATTGTCCGCCAACACGAAATACTTTTGGCGGGTCCTGGCCGTCAACGACTCGGGATCGAGCCTGTCGGCTGTCCGGAGTTTCACCACCACCGCGGTTACGAAACCGCCCGTGCCGGTGCTTCTGAATCCGCCGAACGCGATCGGCGGCTTGTCGATCACTCCAACA
>VBOC01000225.1:0-2587 GCA_005877655.1 Ignavibacteria bacterium | reverse complement strand
TGGAGACTGCAAATCGCGTATGATTCTGCGTTTATCCAGATCGCCTTCGACGACTCTACGATCACCTCGCCGGTCAGGCAGGTGGGACCGCTCCTGAACAGCACAACGTACTACTGGCATGTGAGTGCGAAGAACGATTCCGGCACGAGCAACTACTCTCCGTACCGGCGTTTTACGACACTGTTTCCCCCCGCCGCTCCGGCACTCGTGCGTCCGTATGACGGGTCGGTGGACGTGACGACCACTCCGACGTTCATCTGGAGCCAACCCTCGGGCGCGGCCGGCTACCAGCTCCAGGTTTCCCGCGATTCTCTTTTTACGAATTTCTTTTCAAACGATTCCGGGTTGACGGGAACGAGTTGGGTTGTGGGAAGAGAGCTTGGGGCCTATAGGAAGTATTTCTGGCGCGTCCGCGCGAAAAACACGGCGGGCTGGGGGGTATTCGCGCCGCCAGCGAGTTTTAGGACCATGCGCGTGGGCGCGGCGAACTGGGCAATCCCGCTGGCCGTCAGCGAGACCGGCCCGGCCCGCGATACGGTCTATTTCGGAATCAGTCCGCAAGCAACCGCAGGCATCGACCCGGCGCTCGGTGAATATGAGCTCCCCCCGATAACGAGCGGTTTTTTTGACGCACGCTTCGTAGATGTTCACGCCCCGTACGTCATCGGTGAGGGGCTTAGAGTGAACTGCCTGCCGTTCACCGGATACGGGCAGGTCGATACGTTCAAGGTGAGGTTCCAGCCCGGCTCGGGAACCTATCCCCTTCGATTCGCATGGCAGCCGGGATACATCCGCCAGATTTGCGACAGTCTCGTGCTCATCGACGAATTTGGCGGGATCGTCGTACACAGGAGGATGGATATCGATTCATCCCTTTCGCTTTCCAATTCGAGTATCTCATCGCTCCTCCTGGTCCTGTACGGGGCGTTCCCGATCCTGGATGTGAAGCCCCTGGTGAGGGGAGTGCCGCGCGGCTACGTGCTCTCTCAGAATTATCCGAACCCGTTTAACCCCTCGACGCGGATTCAGTTCTCCACAGAGCGCTCTTCCCGCATCCGCATCGCGATTTTTGATGTTCTCGGCCGAGAGGTCGCGACGCTTGCCGATGCCGACTTCTTCCCGGGAGTCTACTCATTTTCGTGGTCCGGCGTCGGCAAAGGGAGCGAACATTTGCCGAGCGGAATCTATTATGCCCGCATGGTCGCAGAGCCGGCGGGAAACGACCGCGGCGATGGCTCGCGGTACGTCGCTACGATCAAGATGGTGATGTTGAAATAAAGGGAGAGAATTCCGGAGCACTTTGAGAAAAAATTCCTCAAACCAATCTGAAAATCGCGGAATGTATTCGAAGTTCTTTCTGACCGCACTTCTATCCCTCCCGGTACTTTTCGCCGGATGTCTCGACATACCGGGCGGCCCCCCCGAGTCAGCTTTCGACATGCGCGCCCAGATCCGCTTCGTCGACGCGGGAAATGGCGTCGATACGATCGCAATCCTGCTCAAGACCGACCCGGACACAATGCGCGGCGTGTTCACGACCGACAACATCGTGACGAGCGGCGCGGACACGATCGCGATCCATGACACCGTACACGTAACGACGTATCCCCGTATTTATTACCGGCGGTTAGTCGCTGATTTCTCGGCACCTCTCAACGTCGTCGAGGACGGCGCTTCCATCGGTGTCTTGAATAGCGGCGAGGCCACCGGCTACCTTAATACTCCCGCAGGACCGCGGTTACTTTCGCTCATGGCCGATGCACGACCCGCCGACACCCTGATTATTCAGGAATCAGACAGCGAGCATGTCGGAACGCAGGACACGCTCGGAAGAGGGAGTTCGCACTTCGACGTCACGAAGACCGGCCGGTCGTACACGATTCAACCCGCGGGTGCGACGGTGACGGAAAACATTGTGGTGGACTATAAAAATCCCACCCTGGTGATTATCACCGATCGCAAGCAGACGGTTTTTTTCGTCCATGACATCAACCCGATCATCTCGTCGGAAGGGGGCCGCGTCCGGTACGGATGGATGAACTATCTGGTCGCCGACGAGCGATACAGCGATCGAATTATCCGTAACAAGCCAATCCTGCCGGCCGACTCCATCGCGATTCGTTTCGTGAATGCGTCGCGCCTGACACCGAGCAAGAAGATCGTTGTGAGGGGGATCCCGCCGGGGTCGGGACAGGCGGTATCAAAAACGCTTGACAGCCTTGCGTTTCTGACGGTGACCCGCTACACAGATTACCCCCCGGGCAGCTATTCGGTTTCAGTCTCCAACGCTGGAGGTTTAACCGGAACGGATTCTCTCTCCGGCCTCACTCTCAACGGTGGCCACCGTTTTACCATTGCGATTGTGGAGAGAGATTCCACCTACCATCTGAGAAAGTACGACGATGATTAGGACAGGATTGGAATGTTCCCGTCGTCCATCATGGAGGAACGTGACATGAGGTACCTTGTTCTTTTTTGTCTGCTCACTCTGGCCTCTTGTGCGCTCTCTCTCGCGGGGAACGGCAAGATCACAGGCCGCGTGACCGACGCGACCACGAAGGATCCTCTGATCGGAGCAACCGTCGCC
>VBOC01000045.1 GCA_005877655.1 Ignavibacteria bacterium | reverse complement strand
TGTCTGTTTTGCGTCTGTCTTTTGTGCGTCTTTGCGGACCCGGATCTTACCGTTGAACACCCCCTTCGATCTTCCGGCCAGGATGCCCTTGTAGAGTTCATGGCTGTTGCAATGAGCCGTCGCGTGGTCGATCTCCGTGTGATTATCGATGTGCTGTCTCCCCGTGGCCACGTAGAGTCCGTTCATCGTGCACTCGGCGCCCTCGCCTTCCAGAACTCCGACAAGATTGTTCCGCACGAGCGCTCCGCCGAGAGAAATGGTGTGCGAGGTGAAACTGCTGCTGCGCTGCTGGCGGACGTGCGTCGTTCCCACATGGAAGGAGTGGTCGCGCTCATCCTGCAATTGATGATACTCGAGAACCGAATTTTCGCCCAGGAGTATCTCGGTGACGGCATTCGTAAAACAGACTCCTTCCGTGAGGCTCCGATGGCTTTCCAGAATTGACACCTGGCTGTTCTTGCCGACGAGGATGAGATTCCGCGGATGGACGGCAACGGGTCCGCTGAGTTTCGTCGAGACGAAGAGGAGGTGAACCGGATGTTCGAGAATGAATCCGTCCGGAAATGAGAGAAACGCTCCGTCCTGGAAAAAGGCCGTGCTTAACGCGGTGAATGCATTATCGTCATACCGCGCATACTTTGATAAATGCTGCATCAGCAATTCCGGGTCATTTCCCAGAGTCTCGGCAAGGCTTTCCAATCTCAACCCAGGCTGCCGCAGGGTCGCGCCGGAGATCGTCGAAAGCTGACGGGAGAAGTGGCCGTTCACCCACACCATGGTGTTCGGGGTCAGATTTCTATATTGAAAGGGCTCGATCTCTCCCGCCGTGAGCCTCTGCGGCGTGTTGCCGGGTGAGAGTTGAAACGGCACCTTCGCGAGCGATGAAACATCCGTGTACTTCCACTCTTCATCGTGGGTCGTTGGAAACCCCAGTTCCGCGAAGCGCGCGATTGCCTGCTTGCGGACCGCATGGATGCCGGATAAGGCTTCGCCGTTGAGACTCTTTTCAAACGCCTCAAAATTCGAGAGGTACCAGCGGGCTCCCGCCAGACCTTCCGGAACCGCGTCGACCCGCGGCCGCAACTTCGCGTTCTGTTCGCCCGCTTCGATCATTTGTTCACTCATTGTTCAGGCGCTCATCTCCACTTTATCGGCAAGCTCCTTCACCCAGTCATAACCCTTACTCTCGAGTTCGAGGGCGAGCTCCTTGGTGCCCGATTTCACAATCCGGCCGTCGATCAAGACATGGACGTAATCAGGAACGATATAGTTGAGCAGCCGCTGATAGTGGGTTACGATAATCGTTGCGTTTTCCTTGCTCCTGAGTTTGTTGATCCCGTCCGCGACGGCTCTGAGAGCGTCAATATCGAGCCCTGAATCTGTCTCATCCAGGATTGCCAGTTTCGGCTCCAACACCGCCATCTGAAATATTTCATTCCGTTTCTTCTCTCCACCCGAAAAGCCCTGATTCACCGGGCGGGTCAGCAAGGCTTCGTCCAGATCGACGAACTTCGCTTTTTCCTTTACCAATTTGAGAAATTCCATCGCATCCAGTTCTTCGAGCCCCCGGTATTTTCTGACGGCGTTCAGGGCGGCCTTCAGGAAATACGTGTTGCTGACGCCGGGGATTTCCACCGGGTATTGGAAGGCCATGAAGACACCCTCGCGGGCCCGGTCTTCGGGCTTCATCGCGAGAAGGTCTTTTCCCTCATACAAAACGTTCCCCGCCGACACGGGGTAGGACTCCCGGCCTGCCAGCACCTGGGCCAGCGTGCTCTTCCCCGAACCGTTCGGACCCATGATGGCATGCACCTCGCCGATTCCCACCTTGAGATCAATGCCGCGCAGGATCTCATTACCCTCGATGCCGGCATGCAGATTCTTCACTTCGAGCATGGTTCGTTTTCTCTCAGGAATTATCTTTGACTTGTCATTATTGTTTCCGCTCATCCGACGCTCCCTTCAAGACTGATGCCCAGGAGCTTTTGTGCCTCGACGGCGAATTCCATCGGAAGCTCGCGGAACACTTCCTTGCAGAATCCGTTGACGATCATGTTCACGGCATCTTCGGTGGAAAGTCCGCGTTGTTTGCAATAAAAAATCTGATCTTCGCCGATTTTCGATGTCGAGGCTTCGTGCTCGATTCTCGACGATGTGTTTTTGACCTCCATATAAGGAAATGTATGAGCGCCGCAACGGTCGCCGATCAGGAGCGAGTCGCATTGCGAAAAATTCCTCGCACCCGTCGCCTGCTTTGCAATTCTGACAAGTCCGCGATAGGAATTTTGGGCGACTCCCGCGGAGATTCCCTTCGACACGATCGTACTTCGGGTGTTCTTGCCAAGGTGGATCATTTTCGTGCCCGTGTCGGCCTGCTGGTGATTATTGACCACGGCGACCGAATAGAACTCGCCGACCGAATCGTCACCCTGAAGGATGCAGCCCGGGTATTTCCACGTGATCGCCGCTCCCGTCTCAACCTGGGTCCAGGTGATTTTCGAGCCCTTCCCTGCGCACTTTCCGCGCTTGGTCACAAAATTGTAGATCCCGCCCTTGCCCTCCTTGTCGCCGGGGTACCAATTCTGAATCGTTGAGTACTTGATCGTGGCACGATCGTGGGCAATCAGCTCGACTACGGCGGCGTGAAGTTGATTCTCGTCGCGCATGGGGGCGGTGCAACCCTCCAGATAGCTCACCGAGGCGCCCTCATCGGCGATGATCAGGGTTCGCTCGAACTGGCCCGTATTGCGCGCGTTGATGCGGAAATAGGTCGAAAGCTCCATCGGGCAGCGCACGCCCTTCGGAATGTACGCGAAGGATCCGTCGGTGAAGACCGCGGCGTTCAACGATGCGAAGAAATTGTCCGTATGAGGGACGACCGACCCCAGATTGCTCCGGACGAGATCGGGATGCTCACGGATGGCGTCGGTCATCGAACAGAAGATGATTCCGAGATCCGCCAGCTTTTCACGAAACGTTGTGGCGACTGAAACGCTGTCGAACACCGCGTCAACCGCAACGCCGGAAAGTAGCTTCTGCTCTTCGAGAGGAATTCCCAGCCGCTCAAATGTGCGCCTCACCTCGGGGTCGATCTGGTCGAGGCTCTCCAGCTTCGGCATCTTCTTCGGGGCGGAGTAGTAGCAAATTTCGTCATAGTCGATCGGGCCATATTTTATGTTTGCCCACTTGGGCTCGGCCTGTGCTTTTTCAAGTTTCGACCAATGGCGGTAGGCTTTCAACCGATATTCCAGCATCCAATCCGGCTCACCCTTTTTTTCCCAGAGCTCGCGGATAATGTCCTCATTGAGCCCTTTTCGGACTGAATCGTACGCCACGGCCGTTTCAAAGCCGTACTTATACTCGCCGGTCGCGAGAGTTTCTATGTCAGGCTGGCTACTGGGACTTTTCGGTTTCGTTTCCATCATTCCTTCCAAATCATGATGCCGCCGCTGCGGCTTTTTTCTCGGTGCGCGGAAGGGCAAATTCGGGATAGTTGAGGAGCCACGACTGATGATCCATTCTCTTGAAGATCCCTTTTCGTTCGAAGTCTGCCCCGGCTTCCCGGGCGATTTTTTCGGCGTCGTAGTACTTGAGTTTGATCCCCTTTTCGGCGAGGTACGACATCACGCCGTAATGAAAATCTCGGAAAAACACGTTCGACATGTGAATCAAAGTGAATTTCGACTTCAAATATTTCATGAACTCCGGCTGATTGGCATGAATAAGTTCGGCCTCTTTCATATTCCTCTTCCTATGGTGGCTTCATCTCGCACGCGTGTCCGGGATGACCGGGAAGGCGGCATGAGCTTCCTCAGCGTGTTCACCGACTCCACGACCCGCGCAACGACGTAATCGACCTCCTCCCCGGTTGTGAATCGCCCGATTGAGAAGCGAATGGCAGAATGGAGCCGTTCCGGCCGGAGGCGGAGCGCCTTCAGAACATGGGAGGGCTCCGGATCAGCCGTGCTGCAGGCCGAGCCGGTCGATACGGCGACATCCTTCATGCTCATCATGAGCGCATTGTCCTCGACGCCGAGAAAACTGATGTTCAGGTTATTCGGCAGCCGGCTCGTCGGATGCCCGTTGAGGCAGATGTCATCGAGCTGAGCTCTCACAGCGTTGAGCATCTTGTCCCGCAGAACCGTCAGGCGTTTCGATTCCTCGTTCATCGAGTGGATGCTGAGCTCCATGGCCTTTGCGAATCCCACGATGCCAGCAACGTTGAGCGTGCCCGATCGGATCCCCCTCTCATGACCGCCCCCATCCATCTGAGGCGCAAGCTTCACGCGGGGATTTGAACTCCTGACGTAGAGCGCGCCAATCCCTTTCGGTCCGTAGATTTTGTGGGCGGAACAGGAAAGAAGATCGACCTTCGACTCCTGAACATCGATCGGAAGCTTCCCGGCCGCCTGGGTCGCGTCGGTGTGGAACAGTATGCCGTTTTCCCGGCAGATCGTGCCGATCGATCGAATATCCTGGATCGTTCCGATCTCGTTGTTCGCAAACATGACAGACACGAGAATGGTCTTCGGCGTCAGCGCCGCGCGGAGCCGGTCGGGGTCGAGAATCCCTTGCTCGTCGACCTCGAGAAAGGTCACTTGAAATCCTAGTTTTTCAAGCTTGCGCACCGGATCGAGCACCGAACGATGCTCGGTCTGAACCGTAACAATATGGTTTCCTTTTTGTCTTAAAGCCTCGCCTGTTCCCTTCAGCGCAAGATTATTCGACTCGGTCGCGCCGCTCGTAAAGATAATTTCCCTCGGCTCCGCTCCAAGCGATCGTGCAATAAGTGCGCGCGCAGATTCGACCGCTTCTTCCGTAACCCAACCGAACCGGTGCTGGCGGCTCGCGGGATTGCCGAAATTCTCGGTGAAAAACGGCAGCATCGATTCGACAACGCGCGGATCGACGGGCGTCGTCGCCTGATAGTCCATATAGATGGGCAGTCTCATCACACCATCTCGCCGATGGAAAGATCCTCAAAGACTCTGTTGATATTGAGCTGCAGCTTCACCAAAGGGTTCTTGATTGTGCATGTGTCGTGGATGATACAGTTTTCAGGGCTCTCGGCCTCGCACTGAATGATGGTCACGTTGGGTTTCCCCTCGATGGCGTTAATGATTGCCGCCACCTTGAGCTCCGCCGGATTGCGGGCAAGAATATAGTTTTTGGCAAGCTTCTGCATGACCTTTGCAAGAAGCTCGTACGGTATATGGTATCGATCTGCGATTTCCTTGGCAGTATGAATCTGCCCGGGACCGCCGGCCGCCATATGCCGGATGGCGATTAGGCCGTATTCAACCTTTTTCGATAACTGAAACATCGTTTTCTTATCCTTTAAACCCGACCATAATAGTCCAGATTCGGGTCAAAAAAATTCCGCTAAGCGGAATTTTAACATCTATGGAAAACCGACTTCCCTCGTTCGAAATACCGAGCCCCCATCTCGCCGGGAACTCAGTTCATGCTGATCCTCACCCGCTTGTTTTCGGCGGTTGATGGCCCACGCAAGCTCACCTCGACTTTGTCCAGGTCGATGTGGACCACCTCTTCGCAGTACGCACAAACCTTGGTTATCTGACGATCGAAATTAATCGGATTTCCGCAACAAGGGCAGCTCGTAATCACAATTCCGATGACTTTTGCCTTCTGCTTCACGTTCTCGAGTCCTTTCTCATATGCTCAAAAACTATTAATTTCCAAGGATTTGAGAGGCCACTTTCAACAATATAAGAAGTTTTTCGGGAAAAACAATCCCGCTGCCAGATTAATTTTTTTTCATTGCTTTCTTGGCCCATTCTCTCACCTTATTTATTGAAAACACCAAAGACACGTGGGAAGTTCACAGAAAGCACCAGTCCCTCAGATATAATTGTAATTGCACCAATTTCTGGTTAACTTCATCTGAGAAAAGATGAAAATCGGCATCTCGTGTTACCCGACATATGGAGGGAGCGGGGTCGTGGCGGCAGAGCTCGGCAAGGCTCTGGCAGAACGCGGCCACAAGATACATTTCATAAGCTATGCAATGCCGATCCGGCTCGACGGGTTCATCGGTAATATCGTCTATCACGAGGTCGAAATTTCCACCTACCCCCTCTTTGATTTTCCGCTCTACACGCCGGCGCTCGCCAGCAAGATTGTCGAAGTGGCAAAATTCGAGCATCTGGACATCCTGCATGCGCATTATGCGATACCGCATGCCATCAGCGCATATCTGGCCAAACAAATCCTCGGGAGTGCAGGCCCAAAAATCGTCACAACACTTCATGGGACGGATATCACGCTCGTCGGCCTGGAACCGAGCTATCTGCCGGTCATGAAGTTCAGCATCGAGCAGAGCGACGGAGTGACTGCCGTATCCAGATTCCTGAAGGAAAAGACGCTCACGAACTACCATGTCAACAAGGACATTCAGGTCATTCCGAATTTTGTCGACACCGAGAAATATCGTCGGGTCGACGCCGGGAAGATCAGGAAGGGAATCGCGCCGCGCGGGGAGAAAGTCCTTATTCACGTCTCCAATTTCAGGGCCGTGAAACGCGTCCCCGACGTCGTTCGAATCTTCGAATTGGTCCGGCGGAAAGTGCCCGCGAAACTTCTTCTTGTCGGCGACGGTCCGGATCGCTCAACGTGCGAGGGGTTGGTGAGGGAGCTCGATCTTACTCAAGACGTTTTATTTCTGGGAAAGCAGGTCGAACTGGTTCCCCTCCTCTCCGCGTCGGACCTATTCCTGATCCCGAGCCAGTCGGAGAGCTTTGGGCTTTCCGCGCTCGAGGCGATGTCCTGCGAGGTGCCGGTGATAGCGTCGAGCGTGGGCGGGCTGCCCGAACTGATTCTCCACGGCGAAACCGGCTACATCGCGGAGATCGGTGATATCGAACGGATGGCAAAGTATGCGATCGATCTCCTCATGAACGAAACAAAGTATACGTCTTTTGCCGCGGCCGGCCGAAAACGGGCGGTCGATGAATTCCGTGCGCAGAAGATCATCGATCAGTACGAGCAGTATTACCAGCAGGTACTTTCGGAAAAACCTGTTCTTGCGCTCTGAATTTGTCCTCTTACTGCTGGTGGGTGTCCGGCTCACTCTTCTTGCGGACCAGCCTCCGGGGAGAAGCCCGCTCGTCGGCCAGATCGTCTCGGAGGTATCTGCTGAAAGTCTCCGCGCCACCGTTGAAAAGCTCGCCAGCTTCAAGACCCGTCACACACTCTCCGATACGCTGACGAATACGCGCGGCATCGGTGCCGCTCGCCGGTGGATCAAGTCGGAGTTCGATCGTTACGCCCGCTCGGCTTCCAATATGAGCGTCCAATACTTCCCGACGACGGCTGCTCCATCGGCCCGTCTTCCCCATCCCGTCAAGGTCGTCAATGTGCTCGCCATTCTTCGATCCGGCGCATCGGATCCGGGAAACGGCGGGATGTCAGGCGCGGGTAATCCGGTCTGCCTGCTCCTCTCCGGTCACTACGATTCACGCGCCACGAATGCGCTCGACTCGGTCAGCGAAGCTCCGGGAGCCGACGACGACGGCACCGGAACGGCTCTCGTGCTGGAGCTGGCGAGAGTTTTCAGCAAGCACCGGTTCAGAACAACGATTATTTTCGCCGCGTTCGCAGGCGAGGAGCAGGGTCTTCTCGGCTCGACTGCCCTGGCCGAATTCGCGCGGGAGAACGGCTGGCGCGTCGAGGGCGTTCTTAATAACGACATCGTCGGCGGCATCCTGGGCGGCGGCGGTGAGGTCGAAAGCACGTTTGTCCGTGTCTTTTCAGAAGCGTACAGCCCCACGGACACAGGATCAGTCTTCCGTCAGCGTAATCTCCTGGGTCTCGAAAATGACGGCGCATCCCGCACCCTCGCCAGATACATTCAGGAAATCGGAACGCAGTATGTTCCGAACTTCAACGTACGGTTGGTGTATCGCCGCGACCGGTTTCTCCGGGGCGGTGACCATTTGCCGTTTCATGAGCGCGGGTTCCCGGCGGTCCGTTTCACGGAGGCACGGGAGAATTTCGATCACCAGCACCAGGATGTGCGGACGGACAGCGGCAGACAATACGGCGACCTTCCAGCGTTCGTCAACTTCGCCTACTGCGCAAATATCGCCAGAATCAATGCGGCCGCGCTTGCAACACTCGCCCTCGCCCCCGCGATGCCGGCCGGCTCCGTGATCATCACCAGGAATCTTGAATACGGAACCCGCCTCACCTGGCGCAAGAATTCCGAGGCAGATCTAGCGGGTTACAGCGTCCGCTATCGCGAGACCACTGCGGCGGCATGGCAGTACACCCGGTTCGTGGAGGACAGTTCGGTAACCATCGGAGTATCGAAGGACGATTTTCTGTTCGGAGTCCAGGCGGTCGACCGCGACGGAAATGCCAGCCTGATGGCAATCCCCGGAGCCAGCGGCAGGTAGGGACTTCGGCGTGCCGCTGAATCCGGCCGGATTCGGGTGTTTTGATTCAAACGGTTTTTTTTGTATACTCTGCGAATTATTCAGGCCGTCTTTAATCGCAACTTCGACTTCCTTCAGGAGATCTTTCATGCAACCGTTACCCCTAGATTCATACTTGAATCGGTTCTCAACGGCCATCCGAGCCTGCCTCGGGTTACACCCTTTGGTCGCACTCTGTGGGATATTGCTCCTGGCCGGTTGCGGCGGGGGCGGGGGTGACAACACGATACAGATCGGCGAGTATTCGTCCCTCACCGGCACCGCGGCGACGTTTGGCACGTCCACGCACAAGGGTGCGACGCTCGTGATGCAGGAGACGAATGCCTCAGGAGGCGTTCTCGGGAAGCAGATCAAGCTTCTCACCGAGGATACGCAGTCGAAGCCCGAAGAGGCGGCCACGGTTGTCACAAAATTGATCACGCGGGACGGTGTAAAGGCCGTGGTCGGCGAGGTCGCATCCGGCCGAACCCTTGCCGCGGCTCCGATCTGCCAGTCGAACGGTGTCCCGATGATCACTCCGTCCTCAACAAATCCGAAGGTCACGCAAGTCGGCGACTACATCTTCCGCGTCTGCTTCACGGACGATTTCCAGGGGGACGTCATTGCGCGGTTTGTCCACAATAGCTTAAACCTTAAGCGAGCTGCCATTCTCAAGGACGTCAAAAACGAGTACTCCGTTGGGCTCGCGCATTATTTCGCCCAGAGTTTCAAGCAAATGGGCGGTGAAGTTGTCGTCGAGCAGGCGTACAGCGAGGGTGACAATGACTTTAAGGCCCAGCTCACCGCAATCAAGGCGGCCGATCCTGAGATCATCATTGTACCGGGCTACTATAACGAGGCGGCCCTCATTGTCAAACAGGGCCGGGAGCTCAACATCAAGGTTCCGTTCATGGGAGGGGATGGGTGGGATTCCGCGAAGCTCCTCGAGATCGGGGGCGCTTCTATGGAAGGCACGTACTATGCCAACCACTACAGCACGTCAGACCCGCGCCCCGTCGTGCAAAATTTCGTGAAGAAGTTCCATGAAAAGTACAATGAGACTCCTGACGCTATTGCGGCATTGAGCTACGACGCCGTCAGCATCCTCATGGACGCGATCCGGCGCGCCGGATCGACAGACGGGCCGAAGCTGCGGGACGCAATCGCCGCCACGAAAGATTTCGACGGCGTGAGCGGCACAATCACAATCGACAATAACCGCAACGCGTCCAAATCCGCCGTCGTTCTCGCATCCGGCCCTGACGACCGCCAAGAGTGACGGTCATCCTGCTCAAGGTACATGAGCGAACTGCTGCAGCAAATCATTAACGGGATTTCTCTCGGCAGCATTTACGCGCTCATCGCTCTCGGCTACACGATGGTCTACGGGGTCCTGCGTTTTATTAATTTTCCGCACGGCGATGCGTTCATGGTGGGCGCGTTCGTCGGGTACTACGCCGCACCCCGCATCGTGCCGCTCGTCGGCGGCTCGCTTCTTATTGCCGGGCCGATCACGCTCCTCCTCTCGATGCTCGTCTGTTCCGCGCTTGGCGTCACGATCGAGAAACTCGCCTACAGGCCTCTTCGCCCCCGGCCGAAGCTCACGATCCTGATCACGGCAATCGGCATCTCGCTTTTCCTCGAGTTCGGCGGACAGCTGGTTTTCGGCCCCGATCCGAAGTCATTCCCTACTCTTCTGCCGTCCGCGGTGATCATCAATACCCCGAACCTCGTCCTGCGCTCGACCCCCGTCATCGTCATCGCTACCACGGTCGGTCTGATGCTGCTCCTGCGCTTCATCGTTATGAAAACCAAGCTGGGTACCGCCATGCGGGCGGTTTCCTACAACCAGTCCGCCGCGAGCCTCATGGGCATCAACATCGACACCGTTATCTCGTTTACGTTCGTGTTGGGGTCCAGCCTGGCCGCCGCCGCAGGGATTCTCTACGGGAGCCTCTACCCGAGCATCAATCCCCTGATGGGGGTCTTCCCGGGCCTCAAGGCGTTCATCTCAGCCGTGCTCGGCGGAATCGGGAACATCCCGGGCGCCGCCATCGGCGGGTTTATCATCGGATTGATCGAGACATTCGTCACCGGATATCTTTCACCGACGTATCGGGATGCGATCGCGTTTGGGATTCTCATCCTGATTCTTCTCTTCAAGCCCTCGGGGATTCTGGGCCGAGCCGAATCCGAAAAAGTGTAGCCATGGGAGTCCACGCCACCAAGGTCGTGCTGCTGGCCGCGATCGCGATAAGCTTTATCGTCTCGCTGTTCCAGTCCCAAATCAACCCGTACTTCCTCCAGATCATCATCTACATCGGAATCAATATCATCCTCGCCACGAGTCTCAATCTCATCAACGGCTACGCCGGACAATTCTCGCTGGGACACGCCGGGTTCATGGCTCTCGGCGGATATACGGGGGCGGTCGTTTCGACCACGCTCGGCGCGACACCGGGCGGCAGCTCGGCCGTCATTATCTTGCCGCTCGCACTCGTTCTTGGTGGCATCGTGGCAGCACTCGCCGGCCTGCTCGTCGGAATCCCGAGTCTGCGCCTGCGGGGGGATTATCTGGCCATCACGACGCTCGGCTTCGGTGAGATCATACGCGTCGTCATCCAGAATCTGGATTTCCTCGGCGGGGCAAGAGGGTTTACCGGAATTCCAAAGCTGACCAATTTTTTCTGGGTCTTCAGCGTAGTTTCGATCACGGTGTTCGTTATCTCAAACCTGGTGAACTCCTCCTACGGGAAGGGATTTCTCGCCGTTCGGGACGATGAGATTGCCGCCCAGGCCATGGGCATCAATACGACCAAGTATAAGGTCGTTGCGTTTGTCACGGGCGCCTTCTTTGCCGGTGTAGCGGGGGGATTGTATGCTCACTTCGTTTCTTATATTAATCCCCAGCAGTTCAGTTTTATAAGGTCGATTGAAATCGTGGTCATGGTCATCGTCGGCGGCATGGGCAATACACCCGGCGTCATCATCGCGGCCGCTCTTCTCACGATCCTCCCGGAGGCCCTGCGTCCGATCGCGGAATATCGGATGGTCATCTACTCGCTCTCTCTGGTTATTATTATGATCACGCGGCCCCAGGGCCTCTTCGGCAGGGAGCTCTCACTGCGATCGCTCCTCGGCCGTCTTCGCAAACAGGCAATGCCGGTGTGAATAGCGCGCCGGGAAACATCCTCGAACTGAAGGCGTGCGGGATCAATTTCGGAGGGCTTACCGCCGTTTCCGCCCTCGAAGTCGCGATCGGTCGACGAGACCTTCTCGGCATGATCGGTCCGAACGGCGCGGGAAAAACCACCGTGTTCAACATGATCACCGGAGTCTATCAGCCCACGAAGGGGAGCGTCCTGTTCGATGGACGGAATATCGTGGGATTGAAACCGTACCAGATAGCCGGACTCGGGATCGGCAGAACGTTTCAGAACATCCGCCTGTTCCCGAGCCTCACGGTCTACGAGAACATTCAAGTATCGCTCGTCAAGACCCTGCGGCACGGTTTCAGCCATTCAACGCTGCAGCTCCCAAGGTTCCACGAGGAAGAGCGCGCCGTCCGGGCGTCGATCGTTGAACTCCTGGAAATTTTTAACCTGACTCATGTGATGAACGAACGGGCGACGTCGCTCCCCTATGGCGATCAGCGGCGGACCGAGATCGTCCGCGCGCTGGCCACAAAGCCGCAGCTCCTTTTACTGGACGAACCGGCCGCGGGCATGAATGCCACCGAGAAGGTGGAATTGATGCGGCTGATCCGGCTGGTCAAGGAACGGTTTGATATCGCAATCCTCCTGATTGAACACGACATGAAAGTCGTCATGGGAATCTGCGAGCGTATCATCGTGCTCGATTACGGCATCAAGATCGCGGAAGGGCCCCCCGAAGCGATCAGGAACAACCTGAGCGTCATCGAGGCGTATCTCGGAGAACAGGCCGCCTGATGACCGCGTCCGCCATCTCTTGAACATGCTTACGGTCGAACGGCTCGAGGTGCGTTACGGCGGAATCCATGCGATCAAGGGTGTTTCGCTCTCAATCGCACGCGGCCAGATCGCGACGATGCTCGGGGCGAATGGGGCGGGCAAGACCACGACGCTGCGGACGATTTCCGGACTCGTCAAAGCGTCGAGGGGAACAATCCGCTTCGAAGACGTGGAACTCACCAATCGCCCCCCGCATGAAATCGTCGCCCTCGGCGTGGGTCAGGCTCCGGAGGGGAGAATGATTTTCGCCAATCTCACGGTGAAAGAAAATCTTGAAATGGGGGCCTACCTCAGGAAGAACCGCGCCGAAATCCAGAATGACCTCGATTTCGTCTTTTCGATTTTTCCCCGCCTCAGGGAACGCATCAAACAGCCCGGGGGGACGCTCTCGGGGGGAGAACAACAGATGCTTGCCATCGGGAGAGCCTTGATGACGCGTCCGCGTCTGCTGCTCCTCGACGAACCCTCCCTGGGGATCGCCCCGATTTTGGTAAAGACAATCTTCGAAAAGATTCAGGAGATCAATCGGGAGCTCGGGATGACGATTCTTTTGGTCGTCGAAACCGGTGAGCTGATGATCGAGGGGAAAGCGTCCGAGATCGCGAAGAACGAGGGGGTTCGGAAGGCTTATTTGGGCGAAACCTGATTCCTCACCAGTCCGCTCTTCCTGAAGCCATACAAGAAATAGATCACCATCCCCACGATCAGCCAAAGGCCGAAGCGTACCCAGGTAACCGGGGGAAGTCCGAGCATCAGGTAAAGGCACGAGCCGATTCCGAAAAGAGGAACGAGAGGAACCAGGGGTGTCCTGAAGCCTCTCGGGCGATCCGGATCGCGCTTCCGGAGAATAAGAATTCCCGCGCAGACAAGCGCAAACGCGAAAAGCGTCCCGATATTTGTCAGATCGACCATCTCGTCGATGCTGACAAACATCGAGCAGACCCCTACGGCGACACCCGTCAGGATCGTCGTGACGTGCGGAGTCCGAAATCTCGGGTGCACCTTTGCGAACCCCGCCGGCAGCAAACCGTCCCTTGCCATCGAGAAGAAAATCCTCGGCTGCCCGAGTTGGAAGACGAGCAGCACCGCCGTATGCGCGACGACCGAGCCGAACGCGACAATCCCCACAAAGAGGCTTCCCCAGTTTTCGATCTTCGCATATTGGAGCGCGAGCGTCAAAGGTTCCGCCTGCTGCGTCGCCAGCATCTTGACGAGCGCGGAATAGGGTATGATGCCCGTGAAGACGGCGGCGACAACGATATAAATCACCGTACAGACGATCAGTGATCCGATGATCCCCCTCGGCAGGTCGCGCTTCGGGTTGCGCACTTCTTCGGCGACGGTCGAAACGGCGTCGAACCCGATATAGGCGAAGAACACAATGGCAGCGCCGGACTGGATCCCGCTCCAGCCATTGGGCGCGAACGGATGCCAGTTTTCGGGTTTGACATATTTCCACCCCACAAAAACAAAAAACCCTAGAACCGCCAGCTTCAGGAGGACCATGACTGTATTGATTCTCGCGCTCTCCCTGATGCCGATCACGAGCACGATGGTGATCAATGAGACAATACCGAACGCCAGGATATTGAATACAATCGGGATGCCAAGAATATGGGGGGCATTCTCGAGCAGACCGGGGATTCTCCCGGCCGTGCGGTAGTCGGTCGACAGCCAATCGGGGACGATGAGCCCCAGCCCTCCGACAAAGGTCTTGAAATAATTTGCCCAGCTGATTGCAACGGCGACATTTCCGACGGCATACTCGATGATGAGGTCCCAGCCGATGATCCAGGCAATGAATTCGCCCATCGTGGCATAGGAATACGTATACGCGCTTCCTGAGATCGGGACCATGGCCGCAAACTCCGCGTAGCAGAGCGCAGCGAAGCCGCACGCGAGGCCGGTGAGAACGAAGGAAAGAATCAGTGCGGGCCCCGCGCCCAGGCGAGACGCGTCACCGGCCGCGGCCGTGCCGATCGT
>VBOC01000044.1 GCA_005877655.1 Ignavibacteria bacterium | reverse complement strand
ATCGATGCGCAAACCGACTCGGTCGTCGGCACCGTCCCCCTGGACGGCAAACCGGAATTTGGGGTATCGGACGGGAAGGGGAGCATGTATGTGAATATCGAAGACAGCAGCGTTATCGTAACGTTCGATTCGAAGACACTAAGCGTGAAGAGCCGATGGTCGATCGCTCCGGGCGAGGAGCCGAGCGGCCTGGCAATCGATCGGGTCCATCGGCGGCTCTTCAGCGCCTGCGGAAATAAAATGATGGCCGTCGTCGACGCCGACAACGGAAAAGTCATCACCACACTGCCCATCGGTCAGGGCGTCGATGCGGCGGGATTTGATCCGGGGACAGGGCTTGCGTTCGCATCGAACGGCGAGGGTACCCTCACGGTCATCCATGAAGATACACCGGAGAAATATAGGGTTATGGAGAACGATTCCACGCAACGGGGGGCCCGGACGATGTCACTCGACGAGTCGACCCACAGAGTGTACACGGTGACGGCGAATTTCGGGCCGGCTCCCGCCCCGACGGCGGATCACCCGCGCCCGCGCCCCACGATCGAACCGGGGACGTTTACGATCCTGGTTGTCGGGCGCTGAAGTTTTTGGGCTCCCCGCCACCGGCGACAATCATTGGTGGTGACTGTGAACGATATGACCGGAGAGCCACGGGGGTAGGCCCGGCTTTCAGAGGAGAGGAAGTCACTGATGGATCGATCGGACGCAAGAAATAGATATATCTCCATTGTCGGACTCACGGTCACCATCCTCGGTCTGATTTTCCTCCTGCGAAACCTCGATGTGATCCGCATCGGTAATCGCTGGTGGGCCCTCTTCTTCCTGATTCCCATCTCGTACCTGTTGTCAAACGTCATGCACCCCCGAAAGGACTCGCAGGGAAGCTTCATGGCCGGCATGCGCTCGTCGTTGATCGGTCTTGTAACGCTCTCGGCAGTGATGCTGATCTTTCTCCTCGGGCTGCATTGGGGAGTCGTGTGGCCGATTCTCATCGTCATCGCCGGATTATCACTACTCCTGGCCAGATAGCAAAATTGCAATCGCCCACCGTGGCGCTGCGCGGCATGCGTGACATCGCCGAATAAATATGTGCGGCCGGTTCACCATAACTGCGGACAAGGTCGACTTCATCCTGAAACGGTTCCAGGCCGAGCTCGCCCCTGATTTCCGGGACTATAAACCGAGGTACAACGCCGCGCCGGCACAGTTCGTCCCTGGAATCGTTTCCAAAGAGGATGGGAAGCGCTATCTCACGAATGTCTTCTGGGGGTTGACTCCTCCCTGGGCCGAGAAGGAAGGGAGCAAGTTTTCCACGCAGATCAACATCCGGGATGACACGGTAGCGAGAAATAAATTCTTTCGGGCATTGCTGCTCCGAAATCGGTGCGTATTTGTGGCCGACGGGTTCTACGAATGGCAGGCGCCGAAAGAATCCGGAAAGAAGCCCCTTCCGAAAGGGGTTCGCAAGACTCCCCATAGAATTTTCCTGAAGGATAACGAAATATTTCCCCTCGCCGGGCTTTGGCGAATGAAGGAGGAGGGCAAGAAATCCATCCTGACGGGAGCGATCATCACGACCGGCCCGAACGAGCTGCTCAAACCGATCCACAACCGGATGCCCGTCATCCTCGACGACAAGGCGTTGAAGGAGTGGCTTGATCCGGCCTATGAGGACTTCGACAAACTGAAGGCGTACCTTAGGCCGTTCCCGGAATCGAAAATGAAGGCACAGGTTGTATCGACTGCAGTCAATAACGCCAGGATAGATTCGCCGGAACTCATCCGGCCCGTGTAAGCCACGACGGGGAGCGTGCCTCATGAAAGACAATTTCTCAAAGCGATCCCACCTGTATGCCCGGTTCCGGCTCACCTATCCCCGGCAACTTTTTGAATTCCTGATTTCGTTGGTTCCTGAACGCCAAGCGGCGTGGGATTGCGGTACCGGAAATGGGCAGGTCGCCGCAGTGCTCGCAGAATACTTCGAAAAGGTCTATGCCACCGATATCAGCGAAAATCAAATCAAGCATGCCGTCGCAAAACCCAACGTCGTCTATAAGATCGAGGCGGCAGA
Source organism: Ignavibacteria bacterium (assembly GCA_005877655.1). Lineage (GTDB taxonomy): Bacteria > Bacteroidota > Ignavibacteria > UBA10030 > SZUA-254 > VBOC01. The sequence goes on along the minus strand of VBOC01000044.1, from coordinate 18,272 downwards.
ACAAACCTCTTTTCCAGACGAACTCTTTGATCTGATAACCGTCGCGCAAGCCGTCCACTGGTTTGACTTTCCCCGGTTTTACAAGGAAGTCGATCGAACGTTAAAATCCGGCGGAATCCTGGCAGTCTTCGCCTATTCGCTCCTGAAGACGGGAGACGAAACGGACGCGGTGATCGATAAGTTCTATACCAAGATCACCGATCCTTATTGGGACGAAGAACGAAAATTTGTGGACGATAATTATCAAACCATACCATTTCCGTTCCGGGAAATAAACGCCCCGTCGTTCCTCCTCGAGCATGAATGGGAGTTCGACCAGCTCGTCGGGTATCTCAACACGTGGTCCGCGGTTCAGCATTACATCGATAAGAACAACGCGAATCCGGTCGATAAGATTGCCGGGAAGCTCAGAAAAACATGGGGGAGCGAACCGAAAAAGAAAGTTACCTTTCCATTTTTCATGAGAGTCGGAAGAAAATCGCTAAACGGGTAACGATCACGATGAGGTTAACGGATATAATTGCTCCGGTGGTGTACGGGACAGGCAGGCAAGACGTTATGATGCCGGCGCGAATTCCCCGGCCGGTCGTGTCCGAGGCGTTCGCGGCGAGGCCGCTCCGCGTTCGTCATCCGGGGGTATTGGCGGCACTCCTGGTGAGGCTGATTCGATCCTCCCATCCGGCGATCCTCGCGGCATTCATGTGCCTGACCGTGACCGGCCCGATCTTCGGGCAGACTCACGGGAAATCGGTCAGAGAGCAGCTTTTGTTTGACTTCGGGTGGAGGTTCCACCTTGGAGACGCCGCATCTGTGGAAGGGGACTTCGGCTATGGGGCGCATGCCTCTTTCGCAAAAGCGGGGGATGCTGCCGGCCCCGCAAAGCCCGATTTCAACGACAGCTCGTTGAACGACGAAGACGTAAGAAGCCACGGTTACAAACCTATCGGCCGGCGATTTCCGAAAACCACGATCGGATGGTACCGTCGCACCTTCATTGTCCCCGAGGGGGACAAGGGGAAAAGGCTTACCCTGAAGTTCGACGGTGTGTTCCGCGACTGCGTCGTGTGGCTGAACGGGCATTTCCTGGGGCGCAACCTCAGCGGCTACAACGAGTTCAGCTTCGACATCACAGATTATCTGAAATACGGAGGCAAAAATGTTGTCGTCGTACGGGTGGATGCGAGCCAGTATGAAGGCTGGTTCTACGAAGGCGCGGGCATTTACCGTCACGTCTGGCTGTTGAAAACTGCCCCGCTGCATATCCCATTGTACGGAACGTTTGTGACGACTGAGACCGCCGAGCCCGCCTCCGGCTGGAGTCGCGTGAATATCGAGACCACGATCCTTAACGAGAACGATGCCCGGGTGAGCTGCATGCTTGTTTCCGCCGCCACCGGCGAAGATGGCGCGGTTGTCGGAAGGGGGTCGTCGGATATTCTAAACCTCGCCCCCAATGAGCAAAGAAATCTGCGACAGAGCATCGTCGTCTCCAACCCGAGGCTCTGGTCGATCGAGTCCCCGCAACTCTACAAGCTTGTTTCGACGATTCATTCGGGCCAGGACACCGTGGATCGGGCTGAAACCCCGTTTGGAATTCGAACCGTGCGGTTCGACAAGGATAGCGGCCTTTTTCTAAACGGAAAGCCGGTAAAGATCAAGGGAGTATGCTGTCATCAGGATCATGCCGGAGTCGGATCCGCGCTTCCCGACGGCCTGCAATACTTTCGGATCAGGAAGCTGAAGGAAATGGGATGCAATGCCTACAGGACGAGCCACAATCCTCCGACGCCTGAACTCCTTGAGGCCTGCGACCGGCTGGGCATGCTCGTCATGGATGAGAATCGCCTGATGGGAAGTACGCCGGAACCGGCGGGGCAGCTTCAGGAGCTCATTCTCCGGGACCGGAACCACCCGTCGGTGATGATCTGGTCGCTCGGGAACGAGGAGTGGTGGATCCAGAACAACGAGACGGGAAGAAACATCGCCCGATCGCTGAAACGAGTCCAGAAGGAATTCGATCCAAGCCGCCTCTGCACGTTCGCGGCCGACAACGGCGACCATTATGAAGGGGTTAACAGCGTGGTCGACGTGAGGGGTGTGAATTACATCGGGCGGGGGGACATCGACAAATATCACCGCGATCATCCCGATCAACCGCTCCTTGGTAGCGAGGAAGCAAGCACATACTGCACCCGCGGAATTTACGCGAACGATACGCTCAACGGGTTCATCAGTGATTATGACGTCAACGCGCCCGGGTATGGATCGCTCGCCGAACCCTGGTGGAAATACTGCGCCGCAAGAAAATGGATGGCCGGGGCGTTCGTCTGGACCGGATTCGACTACCGCGGCGAGCCGAGCCCGTACGACTGGCCCTGCATCAGCTCACATTTCGGCATCGTCGATGTGTGCGGGTTCCCGAAGAATAATTTTTACTATTATCAATCCTGGTGGTCGGACATAGACGTGCTTCACCTCGCGCCCCACTGGAACTGGAGCGGGAGAGTCGGTCAGCCAATCGACGTCTGGTGCCAGAGCAACTGCGACAGCGTGGAGTTGTCCTTCAACGGCAGGAGCCTGGGAAGAAAAATCATGGAGCCGAATTCGCATCTCCAGTGGAAGGTCGCATACGAGCCGGGTACTCTCGAGGCTCGCGGCTGGAGAAAGAGTAGAACGATCCGGTCAAGAGTCGAGACTACCGGAGAACCGGCCGCAATCGGACTCACACCCGACCGATCAGCCATCCGTGCCGACGGAGAGGATGTCTGTGTCGTCGAAGTGAATGCCCTTGATCGCGAAGGGAGGGAGATCGCCACCGCCGAAAGTCTGATCCGGTTCGAAATCGAGGGGGATGGAACCATCATCGGCGTCGGAAACGGCAATCCCAGCAGCCATGAGCCGGACAAGTACCTTGCGGGAGGTTACCGGAGGAAGTTGTTCGGCGGTAAGTGCCAGGTGATCATTCAGGCCGGACGCCGGGCGGGCGGGGTATCCCTTAAGGCATTCTCCGAGGGACTGAAGACCGCTACACTCCGGATAAAGACTGAAACATCCGGGCAGCGCCCGTTTGTGAGCGAATAACGTGTCATCACGGGCTCTTGATTCGAGAGTTGGCGGCTCCCTTCACCGATATATTTTTCATAAAAAAATGGATAGATCGGGTAAGGTTTTCTTGACTTTCCCCGATTCCGTAAGTACATTCCCGCAGAGGCTTTTTTAAGCCCCCAAGTCCCATCATCCTGATAATGAGACGAAATCCCGGATCCAAAAGACCCGGGATTTTTTTCGAGATTTATTCCCACCAGCCCAGGACATCGGCGGAACTTCCGTGTCCGAGCGATTGGAGCCCCCCAACGGCATTATAAATCGCGTCCCGCGAGAAATATACTCCGCCGTTTCCGTTTCCGAAGACATTGCCCGCCGGAGGGTTGGGGGTCAAAACCACCATAGCTCCGTAAAGAGTTGAATGGTCGTGAATAATATCGTCGACGATGAGAAGCCCCATAAAAGTGCCGGTTGAATTATTGTACACGGCGCTCCTACTGCTGTTGTGAACCACGAGGATGCCCGTCCCGTCCATGCTGCCCGCATAATTGCCCTCGATGTAGGTAACGCCCTTTAGCGGAGTCCTGATTCCGCTTCCGTCCGGCGAATACTGGCTGCCCCGCGCGCCGGTTTTCGCCATTGCCTTGAGCGTTCCTTCGGGAAACCCGTTGCCGGTTCCCCCCATCACGCTATCGGGCGTACCGGGATAGTCCGGCCACGTAACATCGGTCAGAACGACGCCTGGGCCTGGAGTCGACGCCGGAGCATAATCTGTTCCGGATGAATTCGTACCTCCGGTCTGCGAGCTTCCCCCCGGGGTGAAGCTTTTCGTGCTGTAGATGGCATAGGTGCCGACTCCTGGACCCAGTGCTCCGGATGGGAGGTGATCCCGGGCATCGATTGTCATATTTCCATTCACGGTTATGTCAGTGCGGGCGGTCACCAGTGCCTTGACGCCGGGTGGGAAAATCCCTTTCGAAAGATACGCGATCGATGTATCCCTTTCTTCCGAGGCAGTTCCGGAGTTCATGATTCCAACAGAGACGATCTTAATTACCTTCTGCCCGTACCAGATGGAATCACTCACGGTCACGGAGACTTTTCCGCCGAGCATCTTCATATAGGGGAACCCGGTCCTCCATTGCCTGTCATTTGCAAGTTGTCCGAGAGCGACATTGACACCGCTTTGAGCGATATTCTGGGCCTCCCGTCCGGAGTAGAATCGGTTGACGTTTTGGGTGATGGATACGCTTGCCGCCTCAATATTATAGAGGATGATCCCGGAGACGACAATAATGCCGACGACAATGATGATGATCGCCCGCCCGCTCATGCGCCACCCCCCCGCTCGTTGTTGATGATGATCGTCATTACCGTATGTTCCTCGGCTTGATCGTCTGTTCCCAGTAAGCGCCGGGACTGGCTTTGAGATAGTTCTCGGATCGTTCGATGTAGGGCACAAGGCTCTCGGCATTCATTGCGATTTTAATAGACTTGATCTTGGATGGACGCTGTATGGGATACGATGTCAATTGCTTCCCGGATGCATCATAATAGGTTATCCGAAATTGCGTCAGTCCCAGATTAATCAATTCCGTCTGTCCGTTCTTTGTTCTATACAGATAATGGGTCTTCGTACAAGCTCGTATGTGAGGATGTCGACTGTGCCGTCGTTGTCGATATCCGCCTTGAACGTGATCTTGCTTGTGTCGGCAAAGACGATCGCGCTGTCGGTTCCCTTAGGCACCTGATATCCCATTTTTCGGAATTCGTAATCCACCAGATCGCCGATTGTGGTAAGGCTGGACTGCGCCATCATCCTCACGGTCTGGGCCCCCGCCTGTTCGGTGATCGTCCCGTTGAATCCCACCAGCATCACGAGGAGAATGCCGCCGATAACAATTGAGCACAGGAGATCATACATGGCATTCATGGCAATCCTCTAGACGATTATTCCCACCAGCCCAAAACGCTCGAGGCAAGACTTCTGCCTGATGCGATTGCAGCGGTCTTCATGGCGTTCTCAATTGCTTCCGACGAGTAGAGGTAGCTGCCGTTGCTATTCCCCCACCGGCCCTTCTTACCGTCGGGCGACATGGCGAAAACGGCACCGGTCAAAACGGGTGACCCGGAGTGGGGTATGTCGCTTTGTTTCAAGCAATCATCCACCAGGACCAGTCCTGTAAAACAGAATGCCTGATCCGGTGATATTCGTATTCGTGAAGGACTCCCCGGAAGGGAGTTCAACGTACGTGACTCCGTTCAGAGGATAGGTAAGCGTGGACGGATCCGTCGCGTATTGATTTCCATTGCCGCTCCGAGCGATGGCTTTCAATGTCCCTTCGGGGTAACCTTCCGCCGATCCGCCCAGGACACTGTCGGGCGTCGAAGGATAGTTTGGATACGATTGCCCGCTCTGGACAACAACGGGAAGATAGGGATCCGAGGGAACGTAGTCTACTCCCAAGACCGTTCCACCAATTATCGGGTTTCCCGCGGGCGATATGGTTTTTGTAGTCCAGACCGCCAGGGTCCCGTTACCCGGAACGAGGGCGCCCAAGGCGGTATGATCCCGAGCGTCTAGGAGAGGATTTCCTTCGAGAGATGTCGGGCTATCGGTTGTAATCAACCCTCTGATTGTCCCTGGAACCCCGCCCCGGGGAAGGTACGCCATCGACGTATCACGCACTTCGAACGGTTGTCCCTGATTCAGGATTCCGACCGAAACTATCTTGATCACTTTCTTGCCGTACCATGTCGAATCACTGACCTGTACGAAACCTTTTCCGCCAAGCATATCGATTGAAGGAAAACCCGTTCTCCAGTCCTTGTTATTGGCAAGCTGCCTGAGGGCCATGTTCACGCCGCTTTGAGCAATGTTCTGTGCGGCTCGTCCCGAAAAGAACCGATCGACGTTTCGGGTGATCGCTATGCTTCCCGCTTCGATATTGTAGAGAACGATCCCCGAGACCACAACGATTCCGACCACGATGATAATAATAGCTTTGCCGCTCATGATTTACGCACCCATTTGTCGTTCTGCACCGTCATGGCAGTCCTCAATACACAAAAGCATAGGAAAGCGAGAGCGAATCGGGAATGAAAGGACTCTTGACGGAGACGGTCATCTTCTTGCAAAAAGTAGGCGATGATTTCATCGAGTCAGGGTACGTTGGACTCGCATAGGCGACCCTTACCGTGAGCGTATAACCTTCAGCCCGCGGTGTGTTGACCAGCCGTTTGTAGCCTTCGTAATCGTCCACATCGTTGAATCTAAACGTCGAACGATATCCCGGATTCTGCGCGTCATACGGGCTGCTCGTTATCAGCGTATCCGTGGTGGGCACAGATTCGGTAAAACCGTCGGGCCCCAGTGTTAAACTCAGCGAATCGGGACTCGGGACGGACCCCGAAACGGTGTTCTCGTCGAATGCTTTCGCCTTTGCCTCGGAGATGATCGATTGAGCAAGCGAGATCGCGCTGATGTAATATTCGTTCTGTTCCGCGATCTGCGTATTAACGGTCATCAGGCGATTCGAGGAAGCGAGAAACGTCCCGAAGATCACTAAAGCGCCGACAGCCAGGATGACGTTTGTTCCCATAGGTTTACTCTATCCTTAACAGACGAAAATCGGACCGAGGAGGACTCTTCGGTCCTCCGGAGGGCTTAAAATCGCTGACTCGAACTGTGCATCATTCCCGCCAGGCCACGGCATTCTGACTCCCGTTGGGCGGCATGACCGCCACTTCGGTTGCTTTCTTAATGGAGGTTTTGGAGAACAGAACCGCCCCTGTGCCGTTGCCGATCACATTGCCCGCGGAGGGCGCGAGCGTGAGAGAAACAGCGGCTCCGACGATTGTGTCATGGAGGTGAACGATGTCGTCGCTAATAATGAGTCCCCGGAAAATGCCGCCATTAACATTCGAGAGAAGTGAGTTCTTATTGCTGTTGTGGACGACGAGAATTCCCGAGCCACTCAGAGGCCCCGGGGACCAGGTTCCCGCCGAAGGGAGCTCGACGTAGGTTACGCCCTTCAACGGCATGGTCAGTGTCGCCGGGTTTGTCGTGTACCGGCTTCCGTTGATGCCGCTCTGCGCAATCGCTTTCAGGGTGCCCTCCGGATAACCGATTGATATGGCCCCCATAACGCTATCAGGAGTTCCAGGATACCCCCCTGTTAATATTTGCAGTTGTTTGATGACCGCGGGGTTCCCCGGGTTGGCCGGCGCATAATCGGTGCCGGCTGCCGTCCCGCCGACCATGGAAGCGCCGCTCTGAACAAAGGTTTTCGTTGTCCAGATGCCCCATTGTCCCTGCCCCGGAATGACGGTCGTACCTATCGTGTCGTGATCTCTTCCATCGATAATCATGCTTCCGGCCGCGCTGACGGGATTATTCGTCGTCACGGCTCCATAGACAAATGAGGGCACAAACGATCTGCGCTGGTACGTGATGCATGTATCCCGCCGCTCAAGGGAGGTCCCGTATTGCGAATAGCCGATAGAAACGATCTTGATAACTTTCCTTCCAAAGAACGTCGAGTCGGACGCCGTCACCTGCACCTTGCCGGAGGCCAGGTTCATCAGGGGGAAGCCGGTTCTCCACGTGATGTCGTTTCCAATTTGCCGCAGCGCCATTGCCGCGCCGGTCTGCGCTATGTCCTGGGCTGTCTGCCGCAGATAGTATTTGTTGAAGTTCTGTGTGATGAGCGTGCTCGACGCTTCGATGTTGTGGAATACAACGCCCGAGATGACGATGAGGCCTGCGATGAAGATGATGATTGCTCTGCCGCTCATAGTTTATCCGTTAAAATAGATTTTTCGGTTTAATTGTGCGCTCCCAGTAAGCGCCTGAATACTTTTTGTTCCATGCGGACACGCTTTCGATACTCATTGCAACTTTAATGGCTCTTATTTTCGCCAGCGTCGCGGTAGAGTTGCCGGTCAACAGGTTTCCTGCGCCGCTATAGTACCAGAGCCGGACCTTTGTGAGCCCGAGATTGATCGGCATTTGCGGCTTATTGTCAATCTGGCGATAGAGCACGTGTGTGTTTGTATTTTCCTGCCCCGAGACCGCAGCCGGGTTGAAGTAATATCGCACGACATGGATCGCTGAATCTCCGTAAAGGTCGGTCTGAAATTTGATCTCGGAGGTGTCGGTATACGTCACTTTGACCGAGTCGAAAATGTGATAACCCATTTTCCTGAAATCGTTTTCCAAAATGTCGGAGACCGTGGTAAGATTTTGCTGGGTTATGTTATTGAATGTTTGCGTGGCGGCGCTTTCGCTGATGTTGGAATTCAGATTCAACATCATGATGATGAGGAGCCCGCCGATGACCATAGATCCGAGGATATCTAAAATGACCTGCATATCTCTCTCCTAGTACAAGAAGGAGTAATAGACTTTCACCGTATCCGCCATATACTTGCTCCAGACGTATACCCTCATCCATTTACAGTATGATCGGCTGCTTGCGTACAGGGAATCGGGGTACGTGGGACTTGCATACTTGACCTTCACGAGAACATTAAAGCCTTCGGCTCGCGGAGTATTGACGATGCGTTTGTAGTCGTTGTAGTCGTCGACGTCGTTAAATTTTACCGAAGACCAGTAACCCGGGGCCGTCGTGGTGAAGGGCGAGCTTGTCGACAGTGTATCCGGGTTCGGCACAGCTTCGCCCCCCCCATCCCGTCCGAGTGAACTCCAATGTGTCATGGCGCCGGGCGAAGCAACTCCGGAAGAAACAGTTTGCTGATCGAATGCTTTCGTCTTCGCCTCGTCGACAACCGATTGGCCAATGGCCAGCGCGGAAATGTAATACTCGTTCTGGGCGGCAATCTGGCTATTGCTGGAGATGATATTGTTCGAATTCACGAGGAGCGTTCCGAACAACAGAATTGCGCCTATCGTGAGTATCATATTAGCGCCCATAGCATCCGATCCCGTTATTGTGCATTGAATTCGTCCGCGGGGTCTGTTTTCCCCGATTTCTTCCTAAGAATGTAACCAATTTAGCAAGATGGCTCACCCACCCTGTTAGCCGTATCACAGGCAGTGTCTTGCGACAAGATCGTGGGGGCGGGTGGCACTGAAATCGGCCCATACGTCCGATTCTTGCGGCCCTATGATTGCCGGCCGAAAGATCGAAACTACTCCCGCCAAGCGACCGCATCCTGACTGCCGTTGGGTACCAATACGGCCCCTTCCGTTGCCTTGAGAATATTGGTATTCGAGAAGAGCGCGAACCCCGAGCCGTTTCCGATCGCATTGCCCGAAGAGGGAGATGGTGTGAGAGAAACGACAGCTCCCACGATTGTACCATGGATATGAATGATATCGTCGGCAATGAGAAGCCCGCGGAACGTGCCTGAATTAAGGTTTTTCATGATCAATGTACCAATTCTAGCAAGTTTGCCCACCCCCCATGTCATATCTATCACAGAGGGTGTCGGGGGACATGTTTGTGGGGATTGACAATCCAGGGGGCATTCCGTACACTATATATGCGACGGAAGCGGGAAGAGAGCGGCGCCGTTTTCCGATCGGGCGCGCAAGGGAGGTGATGAGCGCGACCAATCGACTCTGAAACACTTTCGGCTCTATTACGGATACATAAGCGCCTGCCCCGGACGTTCCACATATAAAAACAAAGGACATTTACATGAGAGCACGCATATTCCTCCTGTCACTTGTACCCGCCATCGCGCTCGGCCTGACTTCCGCATTCGGTCAATCGAACGGCGACGCGGAGGTGACTGATCCACTGGCATCACATATAGACCCCGGCATAAAACCTGGAGACGATTTTTTCCTCTATGCGAACGGGAATTGGTTCAAGGCAAACCCCATTCCCGCCAGCGAGCAGAGCAACGGCCTCTGGCAGTTGATTCAGGATACGATTAACGCCCAGATTCGCACGCTCTGCGAGTCGTCTTCCCGATTAACGAATGCCGAAAAGGGGAGCGACAAACAGAAAATCGGCGATTTCTTTCTGACAGGCATGGACAGCGTCGCGCTCAATAAGAACGGGCTCCGGGATCTGAAAAGCGATTTGGACCGGATTGACGGCGTCAAGGATAGGAAGGGAGTTGTGGCAGCCGCTTCGTATATTCACCGCGTATCCGGGTCGCCGCTATTCAGATTCGGCGTGGGACAGGATGACAAGATAAGCAGCAAGAATGCGATTTTTGTCGCGCAGGGCGGATTGAGCCTGCCGGACCGGAATTTCTATTTCGATACCGACGCGCGCGCCGTGATGATCCGCAAGAAATTTGGCGAGCATCTTCAGAACATGTTTATGATCATGGGGTATGACGATGCCGGAGCGAAGCAGGCGGCGGATAATCTGATAAAGCTGGAAAGTGCGATTGCGAACACATCCCGGAAGCGGGAAGACACACGGGACCCGCTCAAGAATTACAACAAGATGTCGTTTAAACAACTAACGGAAAGCACGCCGAATCTCGACTGGGCGGTGTTCGCGGAGGGCGCCGGGCTGCATGACGTGGACACGGTAATCGTCGGGCAGCCCGAATTTCTGACCGCGCTGAACGGTTATCTCCAATCTTTCCCCCTTGAGGACTGGAAGAATTATCTCAAGTTTCATCTCATCCGCGGGCTGGCGCGTTACATGGATGATAAGACCTACCAAGAATCCTTTAGTTTCTATTCCACGACGCTGCGTGGAGTGCAGGAGCCCAAGCCGCGGTGGAAGCGCGTGGTTGAACAAACCGACGGCTCGCTCGGTGAACTGATCGGCCGGGTGTACGTCGCGGAATATCTGCCGAAAGGGACGAAGGAAAAACTCCTTGAGATCGGAAATGCGATCAAATCTGTCTATGCCGAACGAATCAAGGCATTGGACTGGATGAGCGAGGCGACCAAGGAGAAGGCGCTCAGGAAACTCAGCACAGTCATCATGAAAGTCGGCTATCCCGATAAATGGAAAGACCTGACGAGCATGCAGATCGACCGCGCATCGTATGTGCAAAACGTGAAAAAAGCAAATGAGTGGAGCTTCAATTACATGATCTCGAAGTTCGGAAAGCCCGTCGACCGCACCGAATGGGAAATGGAGCCTCAAACCTACAATGCGTACTACAATGCCTCCAACAATGAGATCGTGGTCCCGGGGTGCAACATCCTTGTCCCGGGTTACGAGCGAAAGCTGGCGGACGATGCATTGCTGTACTCCATCATCGGCGGCTCCACCTTCGGGCATGAAATCACGCACGGCTTCGACGACCAGGGAAGCAAGTATGACGAACGGGGAAACCTGAACAACTGGTGGGCGCCGGAAGACAGCGCGAGGTTCTATGCGAGGACGAGGATGATCGTCAGACAATTCGACGCTTACATTCCCGTCGACACGCTCCACATCAACGGCGACCTGACACAGGGCGAGAACATCGCAGACCTCGGCGGCGTCATGATGGGTTATCAGGCTTTCCAGAAGACCGGCCAGTACACAAAGCATGAACGGATCGGCGGTTTGGATCCGGACCAACGTTATTTCCTCGGATACGCATTGGCCTGGATGATTAACGAACGGCCCGAAGCCATTGCAAGCCAGATTCGAAGCAACGAACACTCTCCCGCGAAGTTTCGGGTGATCGGTCCGCTCACCGACATGCCGGAGTTCCTGTCGACGTTCGGAATCAAGAAAGGCGATCCGATGTGGCGAGACGAAGGCGTTCGGGTGAAAATCTGGTAAGCCGGTCGGTGAGCATGCCCGTTCCGTTGACCGGCCGCTCCCGCAGCATGGGATTGGTCTTCCCAGCCCTCCTTCACGCGGCGGTTTTCCTTACTTTTCTTCAATCGGACGCGCTTCTCGCTCAAGCTCACTCGGGAGGCACGATCAAGGGTACGGTAGAGGACGATGCGGCAAATCGTCCCCTGCCATTTGTGAACGTCGTCCTGCGCAAGATGGCCAACAGTCTCATCGTCACCGGAAAAGTCACCGATGAGCAGGGGAACTTTGAGCTTCAGGAACTGCCGGCCGGCGAGTATTTTGTCTCATTCGGTTTGATCGGGTATAAGGACAAATCGACGCCCTTCTTTAAAATCGATTCGCTGCACCGGCATCTCAATCTCGGCACGGTAGGACTGGAGCCGGCAGCCGTGAATCTGGACGAAATTCTGGTGACCGCGGAGAAGTCGATGTTCAATAATTCGATCGACCGGAAGGTTTATAATGTTGAGCAGGACCTGATGAGCAAGGCAGGATCGGCGAGCGAGCTCCTGCAGCACGTTCCCTCCGTACAGGTGGACATCGACGGGAATGTGAGCCTCCGCGGCTCGTCGAATGTGCTCATCATGGTGAACGGGAAATCGTCCGCGCTCATGGACAAGAGCAGCGCAGAAGTGTTGCAGCAACTGCCCGCCAGTTCAATCGAAAAAATTGAGGTGATTACCAATCCGTCCGCCAAGTTTAAACCCGACGGGACGGCGGGAATCATCAATATCGTCATGAAGAAAAACACGAGCCAGGGCGTCAACGGCAATCTGACCGGCAATGCGGGGAACGCCGGGCGCTACAACGGCAATATCAGGCTGAATTACAACCCGGGCAAGTACAACCTCTCGGCGAGCTACAGCTTGCGCAAGGATAATCGCAACCGCACAAACTCGGATAACAGGACACAGATTGGTTCGGCGTCTTCGGCAAGCTACTACGGAGGGAATCTTTTGTCCTATGCCAGCCCGCTTTCCAATATAGCGGCGCTGGGGCTGGACTATCATCTGGACGCGGTCAATCAATTCGGCCTTTCGGGAAACTTCTTTATCAATACCTTTACCAGAACCGATAATTTGAATGTCATTTTACAGGATGCTTCAAGAGCGACGACGGAGGAATACAGCAGGAACCGGTACGATCCGGAATATGAAAAGGAATACGGGTTCACCGCCTATCTTGAGCACGATTTTCCCAGGGAGGATCACAGGCTCCGTCTTGAGTTCACTGCATCCCGGTCCCCCGAGCAGGAGGACAATCATTTCACGAATTCGTACCTGCTTCCCGTCTCTTCGACGAGCTATGATAACACGCTGATCAAGCAGGACAACCGCCGCAATCAGCTCTCGCTCGATTATTCGAACCCGCTCAGCGACAAGTCCACGCTGGAGGCCGGATACTCCGGCGAGTTCAACAACGATGATCTCGATTTCTACGCGGAGTCCTTCAATGCGAGCGAGGGGCAATTTGCGAAGGATAGTACAAAAACCAACCGATTTCTTTACGATGGCAGGATACATGCAGTGTATGCCACGTACAAACAATCGTTCGGAGCGTTCGGACTGCAGGGGGGACTGCGGACTGAAGGAGCCAGCATAAAATCCGAGCTGGTAACCAGAGATTCCACCGTTTCAAACAGCTACTTCAACTTTTATCCGACTCTTCACTTATATCAGCAACGTCGCCGAACTGCAATTGAGTTACAGCCGCCGTACGAACCGGCCTCGCGGGGAAGACCTGAATCCATTCCCTGAATACCGCGACCCGAGAAACGTATCCGCGGGCAATCCGTACCTGCAGCCGGAATACATCCAGGCACTCGAACTCGGATGCCAATTTCAGAACGATCAAATATCCGTTCTGCCGGCTCTCTATTACCGGTACACTTATAATCGGTTTACGCAGATTACACGGGCGATCAACGACTCCACGCTTCTGACAACCAGACAGAATCTCTCAAACGATCAGTCGGGGGGACTTGAAATGATCGTTTCTGCGACCGTGGGCAACCTCCTTGCCGCTCACTGGAGCATTAACGGGTTTTATAATCAGATCGACGCCTCCAATCTGGGGTTCATTCAAAATAAATCCACGACGACTTGGAGCAGCAGCTTCACGGTCAATATCAATCTCACGGGGGTTTCGAAGTTGCAGCTCAATACGAACTATAATTCGGCCCGGCTGACGCCTCAGGGAGAATATGTGCCGACATACGTTGTCAACACAGGATTCCGCCAGGAACTGATGGACGGAAAGCTCTCCCTCGTGGCAACGGTCTCGGACCTCTTCAGAACGCAGAAACGGGAGCTCGGGCTCGATACTCCTCTCCTGAAGCAGACCGTAGTTAACACACGCGATTCCCGAATAACGTACATCGGCCTTACCTACCATTTTGGCGCACCTCCCAGGAAACAGAAGGAGGAACAAATGCGCTATGAAAATGGGGACTAACAACCAGAGGTGAGCGACGCCTGGAAGGATAGTAGGGGGAATTCAAGGCAGGGATTAACGGAGGCGAAAAAGTGCCGTTTTCGAACCCCCGTCGGGGTATAAAACGAAGATTTCCGCATGCGGGGGTACATTTTTCCAAAGGCTGTGACACCCATCAAGTTGCTTCTATTCGCTTTTTTTTACAATATTTAGGTCGCCCCCCGAAGCATCATAGAGCCTGATAGCGGTCTGTCTCGAAGAGAGAACCGAGGCGTGGAGATTGCCCATCCCGATCTCCGGAGGGGGAATTTTTTTTGAAATCATCAGGTGATCCATCATACGAAAGTTCTCCATGATTAGATCTCCCCGCCCGCACCTGTTTCATTCGATCCTGGTGGCCACCCTGTTCGCGGGCTTCACTGCGGCCGCGCAAACCCAGCCCTACTACGTTTACAAAGGCAGCCGGCTCTACCTCCACCTCAATAAGAACTCGCTTTCCGTCCGGTATCTCAACGACAAATCGCCCGCGCAGCGATTGAAGGAGGCGGCAGGTTTCGGTGTTTCGGCTGCTTCATCCCAGCCGATGAATTTCGATCACTGGCATCGCCTCTACCTGCAAGCTCCTCTGGCCGACGAGTCGGATGCCTCAGATCACATCCTGAAATTGACAGCCGGGCCGGATGTCGATTTTGTCTCCCCTGTGTTCGACGACGAACGCGGCGGCCCTATCGTCATGACTCCCGACATCCTGGTGAAGATCAAGCCCGAGCACGCATCGAACGCGAAGGCGGTGTTGAATTCGATTGCGCCCGAACTCACCGTCGTTGAAGAGAAATTCGGATTGATGGAGGGCGCCTACCGATTGAAAAGCTCGTCGCGGAACGGGTTCGACGTTCTGGCGAGCGCGAATAAGCTTGCTGAGGAAGGCCGGGTGGAATGGGCAGAACCCGACATGATCGTGACGGGTGAGTTCGGTCTGATACCCAACGATCCGAACTTCTCGCAACTTTGGGGAATCCGGAACACCGGTCAATTCGGAGGCACTCCCGGCGCCGACATGAAGGGCGACCTTGCCTGGAATATCACGACGGGGGATACATCCGTAAAAATAATGATTATCGATTGCGGAGTCCAGCAAAATCATCCGGACATCCACCAGCTGCCGGGAGTGGACTTTACGGGCCAGGGGGGCGGAGGCGGTCCAGTGAACTCCTGCGACAATCACGGAACGGCCGTTGCGGGATGTGCCTCCGCCACGATCAACAACGGCATCGGAATCACCGGCATCGCCCCCAATTGCTACGTGGTATCGGCGCGGTGCAACATTGCGAACTCAGCGTGCGACAACTCATTCACGAATCAGTTCAGCTGGGTTGTCAATGCGCTGGCCTATGCGGCTTCCCACGGTATCCGCATCACGAACAACAGCAACGCGTATTTCACTACATCCAGCGCGATGGACGCCCAATACCAGTCCACTCACGACAATAACGGGATTGTTCACTTTGCCGCAGCGGGGAACGGGAGCACGGGTGTTTATTACCCGGCTTCCCTTCCGGTCGTCAATGCCGTGGGTGCGATCAACAGCAAGGGGGTTGCGGCATCGTTCAGCAACTTCGGCCCGGCAATGGATTTCTCCGCGCCGGGTGATTCAATCCTCGTCACGGACCGGACCGGCACGAGCGGATACTCGAGCGGCGATTATTTCATGTACCGCGGAACAAGTTTCGCGTCCCCGTACGCCGCGGGTGTTGCCGCGCTGATCCTTTCGCGATTTCCATCCTTCACCGCGCCGCAGGTGGAAGCGAAGATGCAGAACAGCAGCGTGGACCTCGGATCTGCCGGCTGGGATCAGATCTACGGCTCGGGGATGGTGAACGCCTACAATGCCGTCCGATCGAGCTGCATCCTCACACCGCCGGCGCCGGTTACCCTCTCGGTGGATTCCCTCCATTGCGGGTCGGTTGCCACGTTTCCGCCTCCGACCTCCACCGGAAATTGCGGACCGGTGACATGTACCCCGCCCTCGGGCTCATTTTTCCACGTCGGAGCAACCGTTGTCACTTGTTCCGATACGTCCGGGAACCGCTGCACATTCACCGTCACCGTCAATGGCGGCGGCTTGACAAAGGGTACTCTAAGGGATGATTTCAATCGATCCGACGGGCCTTTGCCGGGCAGCAATAAATGGGTCCTGATCCAAAACCAGCCAAGCGCGGGTTCGATGTCGATCGTCAGCAATGCGATCCAGGCAACGAGTTCTGCGGGAGTGAATAACTTCGGCGGCGTCGTGTGGGACTCGCTCTATGGGGCCGGCACGGAGGCAAGCCTTACCGTAACACAGAAGAGTGGAAATACCGGTTTCACATCGATCTTCATGTATGCGCGCATGACCAACAAGGATTACAACACCGGAACCGGTTACCGGATGAGATACCTGGAGCAATCCGGACCAGACTACCTGCAGATCCAGCGCGTGGGTCCGGGTTATGCGAACTCGTTCGACCTGGCTTCGGCCAACCGGGAAATAAACCCCGGGGATGTGCTGACGTTCCGGGTGATGTGCGACAATCAGAGCATGGCCGTGCTGGTGAACGGCCAGCAGATTCTGATAGCCACCGACACCACCTACACGGTGCCACAGTGGTCTTTTGCCGTCAGAACGTGTGTCTTCTCCACGGCGGCCAGGTTTGACAACTTTCAGGTGAGTCCGATCGCGGGCCCGCCCCCTCCTCCTCCGCCGACGCCATCGTTGTTGTCCCCTGCAAATGGCGCACTCGGACAGCCGGCCACCCTGACGGTGAGCTGGAATGCCTCGGCTGGCGCGTCGACTTACCGTGTTCAGGTTTCAACCGACTCGCTTTTTGGGACAAAATTCCTGGACGATTCGACGGTCGCCGGAACATCCAGACAGGTGGGACCCCTGGCGGGAAGCACGAAGTATTTCTGGCGCGTCAGTGCGAAGAATGCTTCGGGGACAAGCGCCTTTTCCAGCGTCTGGAATTTTACGACCGGGATCGCGCCGCCCCCGGCACCGACGCTCGTATCACCGGCGAACGGCTCGACCAATCAACCGACATCGTTGACGCTGAATTGGAACCCCGCGAGCGGGGCGGCCTCGTACCGAACCCAGATCGCGACCGATCCATTGTTCGCGGCCCTCGCGCTCGACGATTCAACGAACACGTCGACATCGAGACCGGTCAGCTCCTTATCGAACAGCACGGTATACTACTGGCGTGTCAATGCGAAAAACTCCGGGGGAACGAGCGCCTATTCGGCAGTCTGGAAATTCTCGACGGTCGTTGTGGCGCCGTCGCCTCCTGTCCTCTCTTCACCCGGCAACGGAGCGGTGAATCAGTCCACCTCACCGGCGCTGCAGTGGAATCCCGCAACCGGCGCGACATCCTATCATGTTCAGCTCGCAACCGATTCGCTGTTTTCATCGATCGTCCTCGATGATTCAACGGTCGCGGGAACTTCGAGACAGGCGGGACCATTATCGAGCAATTCAATCTATTTCTGGCGGGTGAGCGCGAAGAATTCGGGAGGCACAAGCGCCTATTCGGGTGTCTGGAACTTCACAACCGGAATCGCGCCGCCGACTGCCCCCGCGCTTGTTTCCCCCGTGAGCGGATCGACGAATCAGCCGACAACGTTGACGCTGAGTTGGAATTCATCCCCGACTGCGGCATCGTACCGGGTTCAGGTCGCAACCGATTCATTGTTTACGGCGCTTGTTTTAGACGATTCGACCGTCGCGACGACATCCAGGCAGGTGAGCTCGCTGTCGAACAGCACGCTCTATTACTGGCATGTCAGCGCGAAGAATACAGGAGGGAGCAGCGGATTCTCGTCCGCATGGAACTTTACAACCATAGTTGCGCTGCCGCAGCCGCCTGCCCTGACGTCGCCGGCGAACGGCGCTTTGTGCCAACCGGCAAGCCTCTCGCTCACATGGACGGCGTCGCCCGGAGCGTCTTCGTATCATGTTCAGCTCGCGGCTGATTCGCTCTTCGGGTCGATCATCGTCGACGATTCGACGATTGCCTCGACGAC
>VBOC01000228.1 GCA_005877655.1 Ignavibacteria bacterium | reverse complement strand
CTACGGGCTGCTGGCCATGGAAGAGATTCCGCTCGTCGGAGTCCCCTCCGAAATTCTTCGAAAGGATTATTATCAGGAGCTTGCGGCGAACTATATCCGTGAGATGGTTTGGAGGGACAAGCATCATGCGTGCGTCCTTGCCTGGGGAATCGGCGACGGTTTTGAGATCACGCTGGCGGGGGGGTGCGACTATGTGAACGGTATGCGCAACATCATCAGGTCGCTCGACCCCCGATCGGTGTATTTCGCGGGCGGATCGACGAAGGGTCTGTGTTGGGAGGCTGTCGATCTGGCGGTCGTGGACAAACCGATTCTTGTAACCCAGCTCAGCAGGGATATCGAGCCCGGGAATCATAACGGCTATAGCGACCCGCTCTCGATGGAATCCCAGGCGCGGCTCTCGACGCAGTTTTTTGAAGCGATCAGGGATGCCAAGATTGTGGGCGGCATCTTTGCAGGCTTCAGCGATTGGCGCTCCGACCGCCCCATCCTCTCAACCCATTCGCACGATCCGTACGTGCATAGTATGGGAATAGTTACCCTCGATCGGGATAAGCGGCCTTCGTTCGACGTCACACGGACCGTGTTCAACGGCGAGAAGGCCCAGGCGCTTCCCATCGGAAATTATTCATCAAACGCGCCGATGATCTACGTGGTCGCCGGGATACTGGTGCTCATCTCCTTCTTCTCTCTTTATAACAGCAACCGGCGCTTCCGGGAATGCGTGAACCGATCCCTTTTCCGGACTTATAATTTCTTCGCCGATGTCCGGGATCAGCGAATTCTGAGCAACGGTCATACCGTCTTTCTCGCGATGATTGTCTCGGTGACGTGGGCGACGATCCTCTCGAGTATCTTTTCCCATTACCGGGACAGCGTGGTGTTCGATAATGTCCTGAGCCAGTTTCTGCCCGACAGCCCGAAAGAAGGGCTGGTGCGGCTTATCTGGAGCCCCGTGAAGTTCATCGTGGTGGTTTCCGGCGTGCTGTTTTTGGCGCTCTGCGTTCTCAGCATCATGGTGCGAATCCTGTCGATCACCTCAAAGGCGCGGGTTTATTTTTACCATTGCTTTTCGATCACCATGTGGTCGATGCTGCCCTACGTTATTTTTATTCCCGTCGCCATGGTCCTGTATCGGTTGTCGATGGAGACCGAAACCTATATTGTGCCGATCGTGGTGGCGATCGGGGTGGTCAGTCTCTGGGTGCTCGCACGCCTGTTGAAAGGCGTCTCCATCGTCTACAATGTGTTTCCATTGAAGGTCTATTTCCTGGGCTTTCTGATCATTATCGTTGCGACTGCGGCGCTTTATAGCTATCTTGACTATACGAGATCGACCTCGCTCTATCTGAGGTATTTCATGCAAGCGATGAAACATTCGGCGTGACCGGACGCTATGTACCTCTCTAAAATCGAAATCATCGGCTTCAAGTCGTTTGCACAGCGAACCAACCTGGGTTTCGACTCCGGCGTCACCGCGATCGTGGGTCCGAACGGCTGCGGCAAGACCAATATCGTGGACGCGATCCGCTGGGCTCTCGGGGAACAGCGGTACAGCACGCTCCGGAGCGACAAAATGGAAGATGTGATCTTCAACGGCACCAAGAGCCGGAAACCGCTGGGCCTGGCGGAAGTGTCGCTGACCATCGAGAATACGAGGGGGATTCTGCCCACCGAATACTCCGAAGTAACGATCACGCGCCGCGTCTTCCGCTCTGGGGAGAGCGAGTATCTCCTGAACAAAGTGCCCTGCCGTTTGAAGGACATTCTCGACCTGTTCATGGACACCGGGATGGGAAGCGACGCGTATTCGGTGATCGAACTGAAAATGGTGGAATCCATTCTGAGCGATAAGACCGACGAGCGGCGGCGGCTTTTTGAGGAGGCGGCCGGAGTGACGAAGTACAAATTCCGGCGGAAGGCGGCGATGCGGAAGCTCGAAAGCGTCCAGCAGGATTTGGTCCGCGTCAACGACATCGTCAAGGAAGTGCAGAAGACCGTCAACTCCCTCGAGCGGCAGGCGAAGAAGGCCGAGCAGTACAACGAGGCGTCAGGCCGGCTGAAATCGCTCGAGATGGATCTGCTCGAGCGCGAATACGCCCACTTGCACGGGAAGCTCAAGCCCCTTGAAGAGCGCTTCGCGCTTGCGCGCACAGACCGCTCCGGGATTGATGAATCCCTACGCCGGCAGGAGGAAGAGATCGACGGGCTCCGATCGGGACTGAGCGAGGTCGAGCAGCTGCTTCAGGAAAAGCAGTCCCAGAAGGCGGCGGGACTCGACTCCCTTCACCGCACCGAGGAGAGGGTCCTCGTTGCGAAAGAGCGCCTGAATTCTCTTCAATCCAACATCGCCCGATTTGAGCGGGAGAAAACCGATTTAGGGAACCAGCAGCAGCTCCTGGAATCAGAGAAGGCGACTCTCACCGCCCGCCGCGAACAGATCCAGGGTGAACTTGCCTCCTCGGAGATACGGTTCGCCGAATTGAAAGAGCAGCAGCGTGAACTCGGGCAGAAGGTTGATGAAAAGAAAACCAAAGTACAATCGGTGAAGGATGCGATCCTGGATCTGGCGCATGAAATCGTGCAGAAGCGCGGCGAGCAGGAGCGCGTGAAGGAGCGCATCGATAACCTGCAGGGCCGAATCGACCGCTCTCTGGAAGACAATTCCCTCTATGGATCCGACATCGCGCAAAATGAAGCCCTCGTCTCACAACTGACGGCCGAGGACCGCGAACTCAGGAGGCAATTCGTGGAAGCGGAGATGAGGTTCATCGAACGCGAGAAAGCCAAGAAGCAGGTCGCCGATGAGATCGACACGCTCCAGAAGGAATCAGACTCGCTGAAAAATGAAATTGAACGCAGGACCTCCCGGATCGACTTTCTCCGGAGGATGGTCGAGAGCAACGAGGGATATTCCGAGGGGGCGCGATACTTGCTCGGAAACGAAGCCTGGATGAGAAAGAAAATCACCACGGTTGCCGATGTCATTCAGGCGGGGGAGAAATACCGGGCCGCCGTTGAGGCGGTGCTGGGAGATGCGGCCCACCTCCTGGTGGTCCAGAATGTAGCGGATGGGCACGCCGCCCTCGAAGAACTGAAACGCCAGGATAAGGGCAAAGCGACATTTATTTGCCTTGAGTGGATCCCGAGAGTCGGGCGCAGGACGAGAAGTCGGCTCGACCCGGCGTGCGTCTGGGCCGAAAACGTCGTCGAGTGTAAGCCGGAGCACCGCGCGCTGATGAAATACCTCCTCCAGGATGCCATAATTGTTGAGAATTTAAAAGCTGCGCAATCCGTCCTGAGGAATTTTGCAGGCATCCGCTGCGTCACGCTCGCCGGAGAGGTGATCTCCTCGGCGGGAACCCTGCGGGGAGGGGGCAGAAGGCTGGATGAGGGGGGTCTTATCGGCAAGAAATCACAAATTGCCTCGTTCGAGGAAGAAATCGCGAAGAGTTCCGCGCAGCTCAAAGAGATCGGCGCCGCAATCCAGAAGAAGCGGTCCGCCTACGATTCGCTCGAAATGAAGCCGCATGCGGACGCGGTAAAAAAGATTGAAAAGGATATGGCGGCCATCGAGATGCGGATCGCCCAGATCGAATTTGAAAAGAAACGGGCATACGACGGGATCGCCCGGAACCTGTCGGAGCTTGAATCGATCAAAGAGGAAATTCGCAGGTTGAGGCAGCAGCACGAGGCGGCGAGCGTCGATGTTACGGCAAGCGAGACGCGGAAGACGGACCATGAAGCCCTGGGGTATTCGGCCGTCAGAGAGCTGGAACTCCTCGAAGCCGATTGGAACGAGTTGACGAAGGTGGTCAACGAATTTGAGATCAAGGTGGTGACATTGCAGGGCGACATCCGAAACGCGGAGCGCGACATCGACCGCGCCGATGCGCGGATGGAGGATATCCGCGTCACCCTCAACCGCAGGGAAGAGGAAATAGCGAGGGCGAGGGAGGAGATTTCGCTGCTATCCAAAGAGGCGGAATCGGGCACGGCTCAACTGGGCGTCCTCCGTGAGGAATTCCAGCGGCTGGAGAAAGAAGTCCGGGAAATCGAACAAACCCATTCGGCGAAACGCGACGAGCTGCACCGGATCGAGCTTAGAATTAAAGATGAACGCCGCCTGCACGACGATTCTGTCGCGGCGACCCACGATCTTGAAATGAAGATCGCCGAGCTGAAATCGGGCGTCGACCACCTCAAACTCCGCGCCACCGAAGAATTCGAGCTCGAGCTGCAGTTGAAGACATACCCCGAAAACGAGTGGGTCGATTTTGCCCAGCTCCGGGACGATGTGAAAGGGCTCAAGGATCGTATCCGCGTTCTCGGCGCGATCAATTTTGCGGCATTCGAAGAATTCACCGGAGAAAGCGAACGGTATTCGTTCCTTACCGGCCAGCGCGACGATCTCAACGAAGCGGAACGGACGCTCCTGAGTACGATCGAGGAAATTAACAATACCGCCCAGCGCAAATTCTCCGATACGTTTGGGAAGATCTGCGAAAACTTTATTACGACATTCAAGGAATTGTTAGAGGAAGGGGATGAGTGCGATCTCAGAATCGAGGAAGACATCGATCCGCTGGAAGCAAACATCGAGATTATCGCAAAGCCGCGGGGAAAACGGCCAACCTCGATCGACCTGCTCTCGGGCGGCGAAAAGACGCTCACGGCGATCGCGCTTCTGTTTGCCATCTATCTTGTGAAACCGAGCCCGTTTTGCATCCTCGACGAAGTCGACGCCCCGCTCGACGATTCAAACATCGACCGCTATACGCGCATCCTGAAGAAGTTTTCAGGCAACACCCAGTTCATCGTGGTCACGCATAACAAGAGAACGATGGAAGCCGCGAGCGCTCTCTACGGCATCACGATGGAGGAAGAAGGGGTCTCGAAGATCGTCACCGTCCGGTTCAACGAAGAAGCGCGCGTTCGATCCGCGACCGTCTCGGGCTGAAGCGGCGTCATCGCAGACCAGGGTTTGCAACATATCCGCTCCCGGCGAAAGAAGGAGCCGCTCCGGTGATCAGGGCCTTTGTTGATTTTGACCGCACCATCACCATCAACGACGTGGGCGATCTCATGTTCGAGACGTTCGGGGGAAGCGCGTGTTCACGGTTGGTGAGCGAGTACTGCGCGGGGCGGCTTTCAGCCTCCGAATGTTTCCGGCGCGAATGTGAAGCCTGCGGAGAAGTCGATCGCAAGAGTCTCGACCGGTTCCTCGATGATCAGGAAATTGATCCCGCGTTTGCGGGATTTGTTCAATTCTGCCGAACGATTGGAATTGAACTCACCGTTGTGAGCGACGGGATGGATTACTACATCGGACGAATCCTCAAGAAGAAAGGGCTCGCCGATATACCGTATTATGCGAACAGGCTCGAGCTTGTTGAAGTCGACGGCACATCCAGGGTGCGGTTCCAACCCTCGTTTCCGTATCGGGACGAGAGCTGCGATCGCTGCGCGTGCTGCAAGCGCAATCATATTCTATCGATGTCGGCCGAGGCGGACGTCGTGGTCTACGCCGGGGACGGTTATTCCGACCGTTGTCCGGCGCGCTATGCCGATGTCGTCTTCGCGAAAGAGGATTTGCTGAAGTATTGCCAGTCGGAAAACATCCCCTGTCTCCAGTATCGCACATTTGCGGATATCGGACGCCGCCTCGAGCGGATGATCGACCGGAACGCAGCCGCCGGCGGGATCAGGCTTCTCAAGCGCCGCCAGGCGGAACTGGCGCGCTGTGAAGTGTATCTCGGCGGCTGAGCCGCGATGGATCTGCGGCAACGGCTTTTTCAGTATCGCAGCTTCACCCCGATCCCATTTTTGATCGCCATGATCATTCTCGCCAAGCCGACTCTGACAAGCATGCTGGCGGGTTTTTTTATCGTGCTGGCCGGTGAATCGTTGCGGCTGTGGGGTGTTTCCATCGCCGGAAGCGAAACCCGCACGACTGACACGGCCGGGGGGACATTTTTAATTACGCGCGGACCCTTTGCCTACGTTCGCAACCCGTTGTATCTCGGCAACCTTCTCATGTACCTGGGCATCGGCATCATGTCGAATGTCCTCTGGCTGGCGCTCGCCGCCCTGATATTTTTTTATTGCCAGTATGCGTTGATCGTGAGCCTCGAGGAAGAATACCTTGCGCGCGCTTTCAAAGAGGAGTTCAGCCGGTATTGTGCGTCGGTTCCGCGGTTTCTCCCCACGGTGAAACGATACCGCGCGGGGTCCAATCCCCAGCCGGACCCGGACGTCCGGCGCGGGCTGCGGTCCGAGAAGCGGACGCTGCAGGCGATCGGACTTCTTGCATCGCTTCTGATCGTCATCTGGCGCCTGAAGGGTTGACCCGGCGATGCGCGTCCTGATGATCGCCGGGGAGCCGTCCGGCGATCTGCACGGCTCGGGGGTTGTACGGGAGCTAAAACGGCGCGATCCCCGGTGCGAGGTCTTCGGCATCGGCGGCGATAAGATGCAGGCCGCGGGGATGGAACTCGGAGAGAACGCTCGAAGCCATCGTCAAAGCGCGAAAGCCCGAGGTGGTTGTCCTCATCGACTACCCGGGTTTCAACCTGCGGTTTGCAAGGTCCGTGCGGGAGCACAATCTGAAAATCGTCTATTATATCAGCCCCCAGGTCTGGGCATGGAACCGCGGCCGGGTGAGAAAGATGAAAGGGCTGATCGACCGCATGCTGGTCGTCTTTCCGTTTGAAGTGGACATTTATCGCGAGGAAGGTATCGACGTCCAATTTGTGGGCCATCCCCTCCTCGAAGTCTTTACCGAACCCCAGGGAAGGAAGGAGTTCTGCAAGAGATATGGCTTCGATGAGGGCAAGCCGATCGTCGGACTCTTCCCCGGGAGCCGCAAGCAAGAAATCGAACGGATTTTTCCCGTGATGCTTGGAGCGTCGCGATTTTTGAATCGCGAGCTCGGCGCACAGCTGGCCGTCGGCGTCCCCTCGGTTCTGGAGTTCGATTTCATCAAGTCGTTCGTGAGGGACGATCTGCCCGCCCGGCTGATCCAGAACGCGACGTACGATGTCATGAAGAATTCCGACGTGGCGCTGGTGACATCGGGGACGGCCACGCTGGAAACGGGGTATTATCGGACCCCCATGATCATTGTCTATAAGACATCCCTGCTGACGTACCTGATCATGCGGCTTTTGATCCGCATCAAAAAAATCGGATTGGTCAATATTGTCGCCGGAAAAAACGTTGTACCGGAGCTTTTGCAGTGGCGGGCGACCGCGCCCCGGCTTGCAGCCGAAGCAGCGGAGTTGCTCCGGGACAAGAACCTGCGCGAGGAAATTTCCCGCGGTCTCTCCGCCGTAAAGGAGAAGCTTGGAACGGCGGGCGCCTCGGCGAAAGTGGCGGATGTGATCCTTTCGCTCGCGTGAGAGACAAGAGTTGAGCGCGCTCGGATGGCTGCTGCTTCCATGTTCGTGGCTCTATGGATTGGCCGTCTGGCTGAGGAACCGTTTCTATGACATAGGGGTTTTTAGAGTCAAAGGGTTCAATGTCCCGGTTATCTCGGTGGGGAACGTGACTGCCGGCGGGACGGGTAAAACGCCCTTCGTCGAGTATCTTGTCCGATACTGCCAGTCCGAACGAAAAAAGGTTGCGGTTTTGAGCCGCGGCTACAGACGATCAACGAGCGGTACCATTGTTGTCTCGGACGGCAAATCGATGGCGTCGACGCCGGATCGGGCGGGCGATGAACCCTTCCAGATTGCACGGCGGTTCCCGGCCGCGATCGTCATTTCAGACGAGCGGCGGACACGCTCGGCGGCAATTGCGCTCAATCAATTTCATGCGGACGTCCTCGTGCTCGACGACGGCTTCCAGCACCGGTCGATTAAACGGGATCTCGATATTGTGTTGATAAATGGCGAGCAGCCGATTGCCCGCACGCCCATGCTGCCCGCGGGCAACCGTCGCGAGCCGCTGTCGTCACTCGGCCGCGCCGATCTCGTCGCGACGACGAGCGATTCCGCAGGCCCAGGCGACACTCAAGTTCACGGCGGGGCTAATTCCCGCGGGTTGAACACGGGCGCCGGTCCGGGCCCGTCAAAAGGAGTAAAGCTTCGTTTCCGGCCGGCTTCGTTGTGCCGTGTCTTCGGGGAGGAGGTTCTGGATCCCGGTGCGGCGAGAGGCCGGCGGGTTGTCGCGTTCTGCGGAATCGCGAACCCTCATTCGTTCCGGCGGACGCTCGGCGAGATGGGCACGGATCTAAGCGCGGAGCTGTCATTTCCGGATCATCATTGGTTTGCTCCGCGGGATCTCGTCCGAATCCGGAAACTATTTGAAGGCTCCGGCGCATCCATGATTCTGACGACAGAAAAGGACGCGGTCAGGCTTTCGGCGCTTTCGGTGGAACAGTCGTTCCGCTCGCTGCCGATCTATTTTGTGAGGATCGAGACTGAAGTCGTGGAGGGTGAACCGGAACTCCATCGACTCATCAATTCGGTAATACGAAGGGACTATGAGGCCGGGTAAATATATTTATTCTTTCGGCGGCGGAAGGGCGGAGGGCCGCGCCGAGATGAAAATGCTGCTCGGGGGTAAAGGGGCGAATCTTGCCGAGATGACGAACATCGGCCTTCCTGTGCCGCCGGGCTTCACCATCACGACCGAGATGTGCACCTACTTCCGCCTCCACGGCGGGAGATACCCGGCCGGATTTCGCAAGAATGTCCTTGCAGCGCTGCGCCGCGTTGAGCGCCTTACCGGGAAAAAATTCGGCGACCCCAAAAAACCGTTGCTGGTGTCGGTCCGTTCCGGAGCGCCCGCTTCGATGCCGGGTATGATGGATACGATCCTGAATCTCGGTCTGAACGATGCGACCGTGAAAGGACTGATTGCGGCGACCGGCAATGAACGGTTCGCCTACGACTCGTACCGGCGGCTCGTGCAAATGTATGGAGATGTTGTCCTCGGCTTGAAGCCGGCGAGTGAGAACGACCGGGATCCCTTCGAACTGATCATTGAACGGAAAAAAAGCGTGCGGGGGATCCGGAGCGATACCGAGCTCACTGCCGAGGATCTGCGCGACCTCACCCGGTCGTTTCAAAACGAAATCCACAGCAGGCTCGGCGTGCCTTTCCCTCAGGATCCCCATGACCAGCTCTGGGGCGCTATCGATGCGGTCTTTCGCTCCTGGATGAATGAACGCGCCATCGCCTACCGAAAGCTTAATACCATTCCCGGGCACTGGGGCACGGCGGTTAACGTTCAGGCGATGGTGTTCGGAAACATGGGTGATAACTCGGGAACGGGGGTCGCATTTACGCGGAATCCCGCAACGGGCGAGAATCAGTTTTATGGCGAGTTTCTGATGAATGCGCAGGGAGAAGATGTCGTCGCCGGCATACGGACGCCGATCGATATTTCGACAATAGTCGAGCTCTTTCCAAAAATCTACAACCAACTTTTGAAGGTGCGCTCGAAGCTGGAGCGGCACTACCGGGACATGCAGGATTTCGAGTTCACGATCGAACAGGGAAAGCTCTACATGCTGCAAACGCGGAACGGCAAGCGGACCGGAATCGCGGCCCTTCGCATTGCAGTCGAAATGGTCGGGGATAAGCTTATCAAGCCGGCTCTGGCGGTCACCCGGGTGGACCCGGAACAGTTAAACCAGCTCCTGCGCCCGGTCTTCGACAGCGAAGAAAAGGAGAGGGCGCTCAAGGAGGGCCGCCTCCTCGCGAAGGGACTGAATGCCGGCCCGGGAGCTGCCACAGGGAAGGCGGTGTTCTCCGCAACCGAAGCGGAAGAATGGAAGAGGAGAGGAGAACAGGTGATTCTCGTCCGGATGGAAACCTCTCCAGAAGACATCAAGGGGATGGACGCCGCCGAGGGAATTCTCACGGCCCGCGGCGGCATGACGTCTCACGCCGCGCTGGTCGCGCGCCAGATGGGGAAGGTCTGCATCGCCGGATGCGGGGCGCTCGAGATCGATTACAATGCGCATCAGATGCGCGTGAACGGCCTGGTGGTGAAGCAGGGCGACTATCTTTCCATTGACGGCACAACAGGGGAAGTCATCCTCGGGCGGCTTCAAACGAAACCCTCGGACATCGTCCGGGCTTTAGTCACGAAGGAACTGGATCCGGATGCATCGCCCGTTGTGGCGATGTTCCGGAAATTGATGGAATGGGTCGACCGGTATCGAATCCTGAAGGTGCGCACAAACGCGGATCAACCCGATCAGAGCGAGGTGGCGATCGCATTCGGGGCCGAAGGGATCGGATTGTGCAGGACGGAACACATGTTCTTCGGCGGGGACCGGATCGATGCGGTTCGCGAGATGATCCTTGCAGAAGATCAGGCGGGAAGGCGGCGGGCGCTCGACAAACTGCTCCCGATGCAGCGAGAGGATTTCGCGGGAATTTTCCGCGTCATGAAGGAACGCCCGGTGACGATCCGGACGCTCGATCCTCCCCTGCATGAGTTCCTTCCTCATGAGGAGAGGGAAATCCGCGACCTTGCCGACAAGCTCGGAAAGCCGGTCGAGCGGGTCACGCTGCGCATCCGCCAGCTCAAGGAATTCAATCCGATGCTGGGGAACCGCGGATGCAGGCTCGGCATCGTCTTCCCGGAAATCACCGAAATGCAGGCGCGCGCGATTTTCGAAGCCGCGTGCCAGGTGAGGCGCGAGCACATCGACGTCCATCTCGAAGTGATGATCCCGCTCGTCGGTTTTGTCACCGAACTCAGGGTGGAGGAACAGATTGTCCGCCGGGTGGCCGAAGAGGTTTTTCGGGAGCGCGGAGAGCGCGTGCCGTATCTCGTCGGGACGATGATCGAGCTGCCGCGCGCGGCAGTCACCGCAGATGAAATCGGATCGGTGGCGGAGTTTTTCTCATTTGGGACGAACGATCTTACGCAGACCACGCTCGGACTCTCGCGTGACGATGCGGGTTCGTTCCTCCCTCTTTACCTCGAGCACGGGATCCTGGAGCGGGATCCGTTCCAGACAATCGATATGAGGGGAGTGGGCGCGCTGATGAGGCTTGCCGTTGAGAAGGGGCGCTCCGTGAGAGCGGACCTGAAAATCGGGATATGCGGCGAGCACGGCGGCGATCCGAAATCGGTCGAGTTTTGCTCGGAGCTCGGAATCAATTACGTGAGCTGTTCGCCGTACCGGGTTCCGATCG
>VBOC01000043.1:4317-7168 GCA_005877655.1 Ignavibacteria bacterium | reverse complement strand
TATGTTCATATATAATTTAGTTGTGCTTACCATCTGATGATATCCTGCCTTGTGATTGACTGCGTTGTAAATAATGATCTTGTCGAGATTCACAATCCGCCGAGGATAGAATTAACCACATAGACCCGCCTCACCATAATGTATCATGCTAAATATGCTTGCTTGAATCCAGTGTGCCATAGCGCATAACTACAAGACTTATGACTGTCGTTCTTACTTTCCTCTGGCTTGTGAGCAGAAATGACGTTGTTCTCCCGCCAGCACTGGCAATGACGACAGCTGTCCTCCTCGCCCTGAATATAAGTAATACTCGGGCAGTGTCCAAGAGTCGAAAAAGTAATTTGCCGCGGTGGCTCTGCCTCACCCGATCAATTCGCTTCGATGCCATCGCTTGACTTTGGCAGTTTAGATAATGATAGGGAACGCGGGAGATTATCCGTGCCTAAAATTTCTCTTAGAGAACATCCAAAATCGCTCTGCCGCTTCTTTCAGCCCATGTCTTCCGTCACACCTCGATTTGACGGAAGTCACAACGCCACAATCCTCTATCAGGTCGACCTCAGGCACTTCGTGTACCAGCTTTCATCATTAGTTCCATCACATCACGAATTTTTAATAATTTTTTACTTGACTTCTTAACCCCAACTGTATATATTTCGCAGTTCTCAAATTCCAGGTCGACGTCAAATGCCTCAAATCATCATGCTCGAATACCACCAACACTCATCTCAGGGAGCGTTCAAAAATGCCAAACGCTGAGACAACCATGTACGGGGGTAGGGAGGAACAAGGGTCTGTAACCCGCGCCGCTGAAACGAAATCCCGCCACGGGCTCGCTTTCAGACGGTTTTACACTGAGCCCGGCGTTCATCCTTTCGATATGATCGAATGGGATCTTCGGACGGCAGTCATCAACAACGAGCGGGGCGAGATAATCTTCGAACAGAAAGATGTTGAAGTCCCGAAATCGTGGTCGATGACAGCCACGAACGTCGGGGTATCGAAGTATTTCCAAGGCAAGCTCGGCACACCAGAGCGTGAGACAAGCGTGCGGCAATTGGTGGCCCGCGTTTCTCGCACCATGCTCGAGTGGGGAAAGAAAGGCGGTTACTTTGCATCGGAGGAGGATGCCCAGACATTTTACGCTGAATTAACCTATCTGCTCGTGAATCAGTACCTGGCATTCAACAGCCCTGTCTGGTTCAACGTGGGGATTGAAGAGAAGCCCCAGTGTTCGGCGTGCTTCATCAACTCCGTTGAAGACACGATGGAATCGATCCTCGAGCTCGCCCGAACTGAAGGCAGGCTCTTCAAGTGGGGTTCGGGCACCGGATCAAATCTTTCGACTCTACGCTCATCGAGGGAGGGCCTGTCGAGCGGCGGGAGCGCATCGGGCCCCGTTTCGTTCATGAAGGGGTATGATGCGTTTGCCGGGGTCATAAAGTCCGGCGGAAAAACGCGGCGCGCGGCAAAGATGGTCATCCTGAACGTCGACCATCCCGATATTCTCGATTTTATCAGGTGCAAGGCAGAAGAGGAGAAAAAGGCGTGGGCTCTTATTGATGCCGGATATGACGGCGGATTCAATGTTCCCGGCGGCGCCTATGACTCCGTCTTCTATCAGAATGCAAACCACTCCGTCCGCGTTACGGACGAATTCATCCACAAGGCGGTGGAAGATAAGCCGTGGACGACACGATCGGTTCTCGGCGGAAAGCCCATGGATACGCTCCGCGCGAAGGACGTGATGGAGGGATTGGCCGAAGCTGCCTGGATTTGCGGGGACCCCGGGATACAGTTTCACACGACGATCAACGACTGGCATACATGCCCCAACTCGGCGCCGATCGCCGCCTCGAACCCGTGCAGCGAATACATGTTTCTCGACGACAGCGCGTGCAATCTCGCCTCGCTGAATCTCATGAAATTCAGAACGAGCGACGGGGAGTTCGATGTTGAGTCGTTCTGCCACGCCGTTTCCATCTCGATCACTGCCCAGGAGATCGAGGTTGGCAATGCGAGCTATCCCACACCGAAGATCACGCAGAATAGTTTTGATTACAGACCGCTCGGGC
Source organism: Ignavibacteria bacterium (assembly GCA_005877655.1). GTDB lineage: Bacteria > Bacteroidota > Ignavibacteria > UBA10030 > SZUA-254 > VBOC01. The sequence goes on along the minus strand of VBOC01000043.1, from coordinate 5,093 downwards.
TTGGTTACGCCAATCTCGGCGCGTTGCTGATGGCGCGCGGACTTCCCTACGACAGCGAAGAGGGCCGGGCGTATTCAGCAGCAATCACCGCCTTGATGTCGGGGCAGGCCTACAAGCAGTCGGCGCTTATCTCACGCGAGATCGGTCCGTTCAAGGGGTTCGAGAAAAACCGGGAGCCGATGCTCAGGGTTATAAAGATGCACGGGCTCGCGGCGGACAGGATTGAAAACAGATACGTCCCGGGCGATTTGCTCACCGCCTCGCGCAAAGTTTGGGACGACGCCTATGCGATCGGGCGCGAATACGGATTCCGAAATTCGCAGGCAACCGTCCTTGCGCCGACGGGCACCATCGGCTTCATGATGGATTGCGATACGACCGGCGTGGAACCGGACATCGCGCTCGTCAAGTACAAGAAGCTGGTCGGAGGCGGGCTGCTCAAGATCGTCAATCAGACCGTGCCTCTCTCCCTCAACAAGCTCGGATATATCGATGAGCAGATCGAGCACATAACGGCGTTTATCGACAAGAACGATACGATCGAGGGGGCGCCGCACCTGAAGGAGGAGCACCTCCCTGTTTTCGATTGCGCCTTCAAACCAGCGAACGGGGAACGGACGATCCATTACATGGGTCACGTGAAGATGATGGCTGCCACACAGCCGTTCATCTCCGGGGCCATCTCAAAGACCGTGAATATGCCGGGTGACGTGACCGCTGCCGATATCGCAAACACGTACTTGGAGGCCTGGCAGCTCGGTCTCAAGGCAATCGCT
>VBOC01000043.1:0-4197 GCA_005877655.1 Ignavibacteria bacterium | reverse complement strand
TATTGGGGGACACGAGGGTTACATCACCGTGGGGCTGTACGAAGACGCAACGCCGGGGGAGATCTTTATCACGATGTCTAAGGAGGGCTCGACCATCTCGGGTCTCATGGATGCGTTCGCAACCTCGGTTTCGATGGCACTCCAGTACGGCGTGCCGCTTCGTGTGCTTGTTGAAAAATTCTCGCACATGCGGTTCGAACCGAGCGGGTTCACGGGCAACAAGGACATCCCAATGGCCAAGTCGATCTGCGACTACATCTTCCGGTGGCTTGGGAAGAAGTTCCTCCCTCCCGAGGAACAGGCTGTCACCGTCGATACCCTTCCCTCAGCCGCTGCGGCCCAGAGCGTCGAATCTGCGCACGTCGCAAAACTTCATTCCTCTATCGTCGAGGAGCGTCCGACATCGAAGGCCGAGCGCGAAGTGTACCGGGCGCAAGCCGACGCCCCGCCCTGCCATGCCTGCGGAAGCATCATGGTGCGAAACGGGTCTTGTTACAAATGCACCAATTGCGGAGAAACCTCGGGCTGCTCCTGATCACCTGATATGGAGCAAACCATGACGAACCGGAGCTTCAGCATCGCATGCCTGCCGGTCCTCGTTGCAATCATTGCTTTCTCCTACACTGGATGCGACTTCGATAAGAGAGAATTCATTGAGACCGCAAAATCGACATTCGCCGCATTCTATAACAGTAACTACCGGACAACCGATAGCACAATCGATTGGCACGTGTTATCAATCAACGGGGACGAGGTCGGACGCGATTACATGCAGATGACGACCGATTATGATAAGCTGGCATACCGGAAAGCGATCGTTGTCAGATTGAGGACACTCTGCACTCAAAAGGGGTGGAATCCGGCGAATATGAAAAACTGGAGGATTAGTGAACGGGGTGTCGAAAGCGCGAGCGTGACAGCCGACGGCCCGAAGGGTTCGATCATAATGACACTCCGGAAGTACCAGGCGGAAAAGAGGATCGGTACAATTCAGATTAGGTGAGCGGAACGATCTCGAACGGGGAGTGCCCTCCGCTCAGACCAGCTTTCCCCACCGGCTCATGAATCTCTCCAGGAGCTCAAGCTTTTCCGACGCAGTGGGAACCTCACGCAGCATCGCGAGGGCGACCGCAATTAGATCGTGATACTCAACCACCTTTTTTGAGGCTGCTTTCTGATAGGTAGGATGTGCGGTGTTGATCATCACTGCATCGCCCTCCATCCAGCTTAGGTCGTCACGATCGGGGGCGCTGACATAATGAATTGTCGGGCCGAATCTGATGCTCCGCAGCCGTCTTACTGCTGCTAGTTCATCTCCCTCTTCCAATCCCTGCCCTCTAATCCCAGCCTGTCCAATTTCGTCCGGTATGGGATGTTCGCTCGACTCAACTCGGGATTCTTTTTCCGGGTTGACCGGAGACTGGGGTCGGACCCCAAGAAGATCACCTTCCGGATCGCGGACCAGACCTTCCCTCTCTGAACGTAATCCGTAAAACTGCTGAAGGTCGGGAATTTCTCCGACGATGCGATTGACAACCCGACGAAGGCGCACCACCTCCTTATCGCTGCCGCTTTCTTTCTTTTCAACCAGCTCAAGCTCCTCCAACCAGGATCGGAATTCCCGCTGCGCTGCCTTGCTGAACCGATAATACTTATTTCCTGCCGTTCCCTCCTTCCGGAAGTCGCATTTGCTCGTTGTGAGGGCGTCGACAAGCTCGGGCACTTCGATAATCCCCGTGATGCGGTCCATTCCCCGGACAAACTGCCGCAGCCACTCCCGCTTGATGATTTTCCCAAACGTGGAGATCGCGATGCCCTGCGCATCCTCCGGGAGGGCCGCACGGTGAAGCTCAAACCGGGCCAGAGCAAACGGCTTTCGGCTGCGCCCGCGATGAAGCAGGTACTGTTTGAATTTCTCCGGTCCTCCCGTCGGTAATGCAGGCGGTTGGAGGAGGTCCCCGTTGAGAAGGAACGTCACGCGCTTGTAGAGCTTCACGGATTCATAAAACTCATGAAGCGTCAAGAGCGGCAGATAATGCGTGAGAAGGATCCTCCGCATTTCTTCAAGCTGAAGTAAACAGCTCGATTTGTGCTTGAGATGAAATCGTACCCGCGTCCCGCAGTGCGGGAGGGTCCGGTCGGGAAGATCATACCAAACCGGGTGCAACATGCGCCGTTTACGCTCGAACCTCCAGTCGGAGGTCCCCCAGTAATTCTTGCTTCGCGTCTCGGTGATGATTCTGTCGGAAATCTTCAGCGCAAGCTTCGCCCCCAGACCAGCGAATCCAATCCCCTGGCCTTTGCGCTTGAAGGAGGTCGAGAAGTTGTGGTACATCTCGAATCCTTTTTTGTCCATTCCCACTCCATTGTCGGTCAATTCGAAGATCCGTTGATCTGGATCAACCCGGAAATCGATTAAGCTCGTCTTCGCGTCCAGTGAATTCGCCACGAGCTCGACGAGGACGGCCTCATCAACGCTGAACGGGTACATATCCCTGATGTCATCAAGGAAGTGCTCGTAATCAATACCGCTGAAGTGCTTCATGATGAGGAGGCCGCCCCGCCCGCGGAGCGGTTCTCGATGTCAGTGATCTTGTCAAGACGCTTCTGGTGCCTCCCTCCCCCGAACGATGTTTCAAGCCACACCTTTACGATTGATTTCGCCAATTCCAAGCCGAGGATTCTCCCCCCTAGTGTAAGCACGTTGGCATTATTGTGCTCTCGGCTGCTCCGCGCAGAGAATTCATCCGGGCAGCAGGCCGCCCGTACTCCGTGCACCTTGTTCGCAGCGATCGCAGAGGCAATCCCCACGGCATCGATCATGATTCCCTTGGACGCTTCCCCAAGGGAGACCATCCGCGCCACCCCATAGGCGAAGTCGGGGTAATCGCACGCTTTGTCGGTGTATGTTCCGACGTCCACCACCCGGTACCCTAAGCCTTCAACAAACGATTTTAGGTCGTTCTTCAACGCAAATCCTCCATGGTCGCTCCCGATCGCAACAATTTCCGCAGATGCCGGTTTCGGTGAGAGCGGGAGCGAAGAAGAAGGCACAACGGGTTCGTCCTTTTTCTTCGATACCAGGCGAACGCCCAGTTGTTTTGCGCGATCTTTGGCGGCATCGGTCACGATCGAATCAGAGCCGATGGTGACCGCCTCGTCGCCTCGTTTCGCCGCCTCAAGGATCGTCTGCTCGGAAACGAGCCTCTTGGGCGTCATCGTTTCACGGGGGAAGTGCTGTCGCCAAACTCCAGCACTTGCAGGCGGACCGGCGCCGTGCCGGTGCCGATCAGTTCGAGCGCTTTCGCCGCCGCGAGAGAAACATCGATAATCCGGTTGTCCTTGAATGGCCCCCGATCGTTAATGCGGACCACGACCGCTTTACCGGACTGCGTATTGGTGACGCGGACCTTCGTGTTGAACGGCAGTGTCCGGTGCGCGGCAGTGAGCTTATGCATATCATAGATCTCGCCGTTCGAGGTATGCCTCCCGTTGAATTCGTCCGCGTAGTAGGAAGCCATCCCCTCTTCGATCCCGCTCTGCTGCACATCTGACTCATCCGTTGGCGGCTGCGAGAAGGTATAGCGGGGCGACGACACGCACCCTGCCAGGAGGGATACGATCGCGCCGTACGCACCGATCTGGAAGAGTGCTCGCATCAGAGGTAGTCGTTCATTTGCTTGCGCCTGAGGTAATCGACGATCTCCTTGACATCCTGAGACTCGCCCCGCTTGCAGATGAGAACGGCGTTATCGGCGGCGATGACGATCAGATCTTCTACGCCGATCGTCGCCACGAACTTATCGCCGGCGTGAACGAGCGTGTTTTTCGTATCCTGCAGCAGTGTCTTACCCGTCACGCTGTTGCCGTGCTCGTCCGTTCCCGAGATTCGGAAAACCTCATCCCAGGAGCCGACATCGCTCCAGCCGAAATTTCCCTTGATCACGTACACCTCGCGGGTTTTTTCCATCACCCCGTAATCAATTGAAATGGGGCGAATCGTCCGGTATGCAGTATCAAGCACATGCTCGTAATTGTCTGCCCCGATGGCACGATCGACATTTTTCAATTGCCCATACATCTCGGGAAGCAGTTTCTGGATCTCCTTGAGAATCGAGTCGACGCGCCAGATGAACATCCCGCTATTCCACAGAAAATCTCCGCTCTTGATGAACTCTTGCGCAGTCGACTGGTTCG